>CAMYNE010000272.1:3364-8063 GCA_947259675.1 uncultured Pirellulaceae bacterium | reverse complement strand
GCCGGTCAATATCCTGCTTGATCGCGTGTTCCATTTTTCGTGTTGCTTGAAGCACAGTATCAAAGGCAGTGTCACTCGTGGCCGACACATGTACTGTTCCAGTCGGCAATATCGACGCATCAATCTGGCATTTTCCGGCGAACGCTTCTGAGTTTTTCGATTCATCTTCAAGCCTCACGATAATACGACCGACGCGCGCGTGGATTCGCTCAACTGCCAACTGCACTTTTTCTTCGATGAAATCACGAACGTTGGCTTCGTTTTTAATGTTCTTCGCTACGATCTCGATGTTCATGTTCGATTCCTGAATTGGGATCTGCGGACTAGACGCGTCAGCCAAATACGTGGTAATTCGCGTCTATGGTTTCATATTGAGGACGCAAACGCCGTGCCAGTGCCCAGCCCGGTCGTTCTACGGCGGGAGTGAGATTGGCGCGTCTGCGTGCAGCGAGCGAATTCGCACACCGTTGCTCGAATCCAAGTATTATCGCTTCGTCCATCCGACCAGTGTTGTTGTTAGATTCGCCACAATGATACGGAATTTTACGTCACATCTTCTGTATCCATCGGGAAAAAACCAACTTTTGAGATTCAAGCAATCCGTACACCAATCCACCCGATACGAAGCACGCTGATAACTCTAACAGTGATAACGCCTGTGTATCAAAAACGGCTTGCAGCGGCGGCGCGTAAACCACCGCTAGTTGCAATACACAAGTGGTAGCAATCGCGCCCCACAAATACAGGTTGGGCTGAGTGTTCTTACCGAACAGCAATGGAGATTCGGAACGGCAGGCCAGGGCGTTCCCCATTTGCGAAAACGTCAACACACTGAAAATGATGGTTCGCCAATGGTCAACATTCGACTCAGATGACGCCAACACGCTGCCAGCCACTAGCGCTAACACCCCAATCAGAAACCCAATCCAACTTACATCAATCTTCATTCTTCGATTAAAAATGGGTTCATCGGGTGCAAGCGGTGGTCGATTCATCGTGTTCTTTTCAACCGGTTCCACCGCCAAAGCGAGGCCGGGCAAACCATCGGTGACAAGATTGACCCATAAAATCTGGAGCGGCAACAACGGTAAAGGCATGCCCATCAGAACGCCCAACGTCATCACCAAAATCTCGCCGACGTTGCTGGACATCGTGTATCTGACGAACTTTCTTACGTTGTTGTACACGATGCGACCTTGTTCGACGGCAGCGACGATGGTGGCAAAGTTGTCATCAAGTAGCACCATGTTGGCCGCTTGTTTAGAAACGTCAGTTCCAGTTTGCCCCATTGCAACACCCACGTTGGCCTGTTTCAGGGCCGGCGCGTCGTTGACTCCATCTCCCGTCATCGCGACGACTTCGTTGGCGTGTTGCAATGCTTCGACGATATGCAACTTGTCCGCGGGAGCGACACGAGCAAACACGGAAACATCAAGAACGCGGTCTCGCAAGGTTTCGATGGGCATCGTGGCGAGTTCTTGACCCGTCACGACCGAGCCTCCGTCCGAGATGCCAAGTTCGCGGGCAATACTCATCGCCGTTAACGGGTGGTCGCCCGTAATCATGATCGGGCGAATGCCCGCGCGCCGGCAGCGCTCGACCGCATTCTTTGCCTCGGGCCTTGGCGGATCGGATATTCCTACCAGGCCGACAAAGATTATGTCGTTTTCAATCTGTTCCAGGGGCAACTCTTTTTCGACCGGGCGAAAGCCAATGGCCAGCACGCGGGTTCCCTGGGCAGCCATTTCATCGCAGGAGTCCTCAATTCTTTGCCGCCAATGATCGGTCAGCGCTTCCGGCTGATCGTCAACCCAAATTCGATTCGAAATGTCCAGCATCGAATCAACAGAACCTTTGGCGAACGCAACCTGCTCGCAGTTGAGTAAACGGGATACCGTATTCGGAAGCGATTCGGTTTGATTCCGGTTGACCGAATGCAGAGTCGTCATGCGTTTGCGTTCGGAACTGAAGGCAATCTCACCCGTGCGGGGAAAGTCGGATTGGAATTCGAGTTGATTCACACCAAAACGCGCTGCCACTTCGACTAGCGCTTTTTCTGTTGGTTCGCCGACCGCGGTATCATTTTTCTGTTTAGTAAGGCTGCCTGCTTTTCCGTCGCTACCATGGTTCTGGTGCAATTGAGCGTCGTTGCATAAGCAACCCGCGACTAACAGCAGTTGGATTGACGAGGATTGCGAAAGAAAACTGTTCTGATCGGTGGTGGCCGATTGAAGTTTCAGTTGAGTCATCAAGTTGCGACGATCTTCCAGCTGGATTTGATGATCGGCGACATCGAGAATGGACGCGGTCATTTTGTTCTGGGTGAGCGTACCCGTTTTGTCGCTACAGATAACGGAAACGGACCCCAGAGTTTCGACGGCCGGTAATTGTCGAATGAGAGCGTTTCGTTTGAACATTCGCCGAGCGCCAATGGCCAGCGCAACGGTTGCGACGGCTGGCAATCCTTCAGGAACGGCCGCGACCGCCAAACTGAGCGCGGTCATTAACATCAGCTTGGCTGATTGGCCTGCGATTAGGCCAGCGACAAACACCAGGATAACGATCACAATTACGAGTAGGGCTAACGAACGACTTAGCTGACTTAAACGGATCTGGAGCGGCGTCGGTTCAGACTCGACTGATTGAAGCGAACCGGCAATTTCGCCAAGTTGCGTGTTCATGCCCGTGGCCGTGACGACGGCAACTCCATGACCTCGAACCACCATCGTGCCGGTAAAGCCAAGATTAGTTCGATCGCCGATTGGCAGATCAGGTTGTTCCAGCTTATCGATCGTTTTGTCAACCGGCATGGACTCGCCCGTTAACGCCGACTCATCCGTCGCGAGGTCATTCAGCTCGATCAGTCGGCAATCCGCCGGTACGAAGTAACCGGCTTGAAGAATGACCACGTCACCCGGTACCAATTCGCCAGCTTGGATGTTTTTTGTAACTCCGTCACGGCGGGCAACCACTTCAGGGACCGAGAGTTTTTTTAACTCGGCGAGCGATTTTTCAGCTTGAAAATCCTGCCAGAATCCCAACAGCGTGTTAAGGACGATAATCGCGAGCACGGCAACAGCATCACTGAATTCACCGAGGGCAACCGAAACGACCATTGCAGCGAACAGCAGCAAGACCAGCGAACTCTGCAGCTGGGCCAGAAAGATCTTAAGCCCATTGCGACGATCGGTTTCGAGGAGTTCGTTTCTCCCAAACTTGCTTAACCGTCGTCTCACTTCGGCCGAACTCAAACCAGACTCGGTGTTTGATCTCAGCTGCCGCGTGGATTCGGCGGGACTCAACAGATGCCAGTCGAGATTCTTCCAGCTTTCGGTTTTGTGCTCCGGGGCGGCAATCGTCATTTGCATCTCATCAGTTCGGCACGTCAAATCTGATGTGTTGACTTCATCCGGTTGATGTCATCGACTTGCCCGATGACAAGCAAGGTGTCTTCGTCGTTGATCGTGTCCTGTGGAGACGGGTTAAAGCTAAGGTCGCCTTGTTTGTTCATTATACCGACCACCAGCAAGTTGAATTTTTCTTTAATGTTTGAATCGGAGAGCGTTGAGCCGACCAGTGAGCTTCGTTTCGACACGCGAAATTCGTCCAATTCCATTTCCAGATGCGACGCTTCGGCGAACAGCTCAACCAGGTCGGCTGTGGTAGGCCGAGAGATCATGCGTTCCATTTGTTGCGCGCCGACCCGGTGGGGCATGATAATCTTGTCCGCCCCTGCCTGTCGAAGCTTGCGGCAGCTGCTTTCCCGTTCGGATTTGGCAATGATTTGAATGTCGGGTCGCAGGTTGCGTGCCGTTAACGTAATGAAGACGTTTTCGGCATCGGTTGGTAACGCAGTCGCCAACGCCTTGGCCGCAGACAGGTTCGCCTGTTCAAGCACGAGTTCCGATGTCGCGTCGCCATGAATCGAAAGTTCGTTATTCGATTGAGCTAGTTGGACTTTTTCTCCATTAAGATCGATGACAACAAAGGGTATTCCCCGATGTTGCAGCTGCGTCGCCAAATCCTGGCCCAGGCGGCCAAATCCGCAGATGATCACGTGGCCGTTGAGCTTGCTGATTTCTTTAGTCATTTTCCTTCTGCCCAAAACACGTTCGACTTCTCCCTCCAAAAGCAACTGAATAAATCCACCACAGGTATAGGCTGCAGACGAAACGCCAAGCAAGATCACACTGATGGCCAAAATCTGATGAGCCGGAGTCGTTTGACTCTGCTCATTAAAGCCGACTGTAGAAATCGTGACCACCACGATCCAAACCGATTCCAACCAGTCGTAGCCTCCAATGAAATGAAAGGCAGTGATTGAAGAAATAACGACGATCACCAATGAAATTGCGCCAAACTGGATTCGCTTCAAAGGTGATTTCATCTTGCATCTGGGCTCATCGTGACCTTTTTCCTGGTTTAGTGCCTTGAGCGCACTCGCATTGCAAGGTGCATACCGCGGACCGATTATGCACATTCTCGCGCCCGCGTGCTCATTTCGATAAAAAAGCGTGCGGATTCGCTCACCCTACTCCCAATCGCCGTCTACGGAAAGTCGAAAAGCGGTTTGGCCAGTATGAAAAAGGTCTGGCAAGTTAAGGACTCTCGTTGTTTTCGAAACATTGTTTTCGTCTTGGCCAACGAAGGCACGCTTTAATGAACTGCCATGTTATGCGAGATGCCGGAGTGGAGCGAG
>CAMYNE010000272.1:0-3356 GCA_947259675.1 uncultured Pirellulaceae bacterium | reverse complement strand
TTGGGATTGTTCGCACGCGAGATCCTACTGTTGTCGAGGCTCCCTCAGAATGACAGATTGCGCTAATTCGGTCCAAACCAGGTTCATTTGTTAAGTTACCCCGCGAAGCGGAATCCGAAACTCAGAATGACGATTGCTGATTTCAAATGGGTGCAACTAGCTTATCTCTATAGAATTGGCAAGAAACCCCCGCGTTCACGCGGCGGGAGGTTCATCTTCGACCTAGCTTTAACAAGCATTAGCAAATAGCAGCTCCCACCGCGTAAACGCGGGGGCGTCTCCCGAGGTAGGCGAGTTGCACCCATTTCAATCATGAACTGAGCGTCTTGAACTCACATTTTAAGGTAACGAGAGTGACTCGGCTAATGAGAGCATGATTGATCCAATTGTTCCGTTTAACCCGTGAGCCATGCCTCGAGTTTGGATGGCAAAACGGGTGACTTTGGCACCGGGTTTGCATTTGTGTCCGTAGTGAACGCATTTGCCCGAAATGGGAGTATTCGATGAAGAAAATTGGCGAATTAAAAGTATCCGACTATATGACCGATCAGGCCACGGTCGTTGACGATACGGCAAAGCTGTCCAAAGCGATCGGGTTGATGGAAAAGTACCGATTGTCTGTTCTTCCGGTTGTCGACAACCAGGGAGAAATAGTCGGGATCCTGACCAATACTGACTTGATCGGAATCACGCACGAAATTCAAGCGGATATCAGCGCATTGAATTATGTCTCGGAAGCGACTCGAGATTTCTTGATCCAGATGATCATGGAACAGGGGGATACGACCTTTGTCAGTGATGTGATGACTTCGCCAGTTGAGACGATCACTCTCAAAACGAATCTCGTAGTCGCGGCGAGGAAGCTCGTTGATCGAAATTACCATCATTTGCCGGTCGTCGATGAGTTGGGCGCCCCGATAGGCATTTTATCCACGACGGACTTTGTTCGGGCAATTTGCGATCATGGTGCGATGGTGGCCGGTTAGATAAACTAAGCGGGAGTTGCTTCTTAATTGAAACAAGCACGCCAAACAAGTCGAGAACGTCATGGTCGTAGATTCAATCGTTGTTGTTCCCTGGGATTTTTCTGAACATTCCCAATCCGCTTTGGATTTTGCTCTGAAGCAGAACCTGCCACAGAATATTCGCGTCATTTGCGTGTTAGAAAGACCCAGTCCCTATGCAGCTCAGATGCTGTGGGGAGATGATGCCGAGCAAACCGCCTGCAAAAAATGTGCAGAGCAATTCTTCGAAGTTGTCGACATCTCAAAATATGCAGGTTTGGAATTTGTTGCCAAATTTGGAGATCCCGCTGCGGAAATCGTTCGATTTGCCAAGCAATTGGCAGCCGGTGTCATCGTGATTTCAACGCATGGTCGAACCGGGATCAAACGACTGATGTTGGGATCGGTTGCCCAAAAAGTCTCGCAGTCGGCGGCTTGTCCTGTGATCCTGTTGCCAAATGCCTGGTTCGAAGCCGAGAAAAAACGGATGTCAGGCGTTTCCGCGGCATCGAGCTAAAGAAGAGTCGGTATTGATAGATAAAGGCGTTTCCAAAGGTGCCTTCGTTGAACCGCATGCCAACGGGCTGCGTTTTTTTGCCGAACCAAACGAGAGGGGGGCGTTGTTACCCACGCGGTTAAATAATGCGCTATACCAATCTCTGCCCCAATCAATCAAATCCCCATCATCGCCAGGACATCCGTTATCTGGGATAGGAATCGGGTAACGCGCGGGTGCTGGGTTTCGAATCTCATCACACGATCCAGTAAATCGTGTCGCTCAGGCAGAACAGCTTCCTCCTCGTTCGTGTCATTTGCTTGATCGACAAGTTCGCACGCGTCGGTTACCAATTGCCCGAGAGCATCGATCGTGTCGTCGTCGACATACTCGACCAACTTCAAGTTGTCATTAATCGCGGCCAACTCTTCATGCAAGTCGCGCAGTCTGACGAGAAGTTCAGTGTTTGACATAAGGTTCTCCTTTTGTGTACAACGCAAAATTCGAAGACACGCTATGTTGAATTCCTCGGGGGTTGGAGCACTGAAATTGAGCTGGTCTCAAAGCTGCGCAACCGAATTCACTTACTTGTTAAACTGCAATGCATGCCGCGTGCCAAACCGATTTCGAACGCCAGTTATCGGAGTTGGACTGATTTGGCGCGCAAAACCCACTGTGCACTGGTCAAAATCGATGTGCGTGAACGCTCGCTCCGGGGACTCACGAATTGCCAGTGGAGAAAAAGTGGAGCAAAAACGAAATGGCACGGCGGTTGCATAGGCGTAGCCCAATTCGAGAGACTTCAGAGATATCATCGGCTTGGCTCTGAAAAACCAAATTATTCACCGCTGACACAGAAGCCGTACTGAGCGGGGAATCTCAATCGAGGAGAAAAACGGATGGTCATCAAAGTGCCATTTAATAGTCTGCTGGTTCCGACGGACTTTTCCGATAACGCCTGGTCCGCCTTCCAACACGCCCGATTACTGGTGGATGGTGATGAGTCAGAAATTGTTGTCGTACACGTAATCGACAAAACACTTGTCGATCAAGTGGTCCAGCTCGGCGTCGGCGATCACGATGAGGTGTTGGAGTCAATCAGGAAGAATGCACTAATGCGAATGGAGCAGTACTCGGAAGCCTCTGACGATTCCACTAACGTCGACGTACTCGTTTGCGAAGGCGAGCCATTCTTCGAAATCATTCGTAAGGCCGAAGACTTCGCTGTCGACGCGATTGTGATGAATAAACTTGGCCAGCGCAATCAGCCAAGGTCTTTGCTATTTGGATCAACCGCTGAGAAAGTTATTCGAGGTTCCAGCAAACCGGTCATCGTTTTGCCAAGTCCGACCTAGTCCTAGTCCGACTGCGCCAGTTGAAACCACGGATCGCGCGGTTCGGCACGGATGTTTTCACTTGACGTTGTTTCTTTATCGGAATGAAGTCGATTTACATTCAGTCCAACGGAGCGATCCTACGTCAGCCCAGGCCAATGGCCTCACCGTACCACACAAGTCACCCAGACGTTTCCGTCGGGCTTGCCCCGGTCGGCACGACAATTGACAGGCTACCTAACGATGCTGAGAAAATTTGGCTCTCCGTTGCGGGCTTGTCCCGGCGGGAGCAACGACTCTTTCACGCCTGGAGCGAGATGAACGATCTCTCGTTGTTTTGCAGCAGATTTTTCAGTCTCCAAAGCTCTCGCCCAGTTTGAAGGTACTGTGGCGAAACGCCTTCTCCCATTATTTCAAACGGGCGGTCCTAGTCAAAATTGCGAGTGTAATCGTATACTGGCACCGACTCGCGAATCAACACAACTAGAAAGAAAGAAATATGGATCTCCTTGCAGCACGACC
>CAMYNE010000271.1 GCA_947259675.1 uncultured Pirellulaceae bacterium | reverse complement strand
TGTTCCTGCCGGTCAGAAAAAATGACTGCATCGAGTCTCGAGTTCTGTACTTGTGGTCTAACGCGATATAATGTGTTCATGGCTGTTCTAACAAAAAGCGCCGCGCCGGATCCCAGGTTTTTGATTGATCCTTATCAACCTGCGTACTTGTCGCTGACGACGAATGAGATCGAAGAACGCGTTCAGGCCGGATTGAGTGAATTGCAAGACTGTTGCGTTTGTCCACGTAACTGTCATGTGAACCGCCTGGCCGACGAATCCAGGATTTGCAATACAGGACGCTTCGCGCGTGTGAGCAGCGCATTTGCTCATTTCGGTGAGGAGGATTGTCTGCGCGGACGGAATGGTTCGGGGACCATTTTTTTTGGCCTTTGTAATCTTCGCTGCGTTTTCTGTCAGAACTGGGATATCAGTCAGCAACCGCGAGGGCAGACAATGACGCCCGTTGAAATTGCTGATCTGATGCTCGGATTGCAAAACACCGGTTGCCACAACATCAACTTTGTCACACCTGAGCACGTCGTCCCCCAGGTTTTGGAAGCGATCGGTGTTGCGATCGATCGCGGCCTCAATCTGCCGATCGTCTATAACACCAGCGGATACGATTCCATCGAATCGCTAAAGCTGATGGAGGGAATCGTGGATATCTATATGCCCGATTTCAAATTCTGGAGACGGGAAACTGCGAAACGTCTGGCCAAGGCACCCGATTATCCCGAACGAGCCCGCGACGCAATCACAGAAATGCAGCGACAAGTCGGGGTGCTAAAGTTTGGACCGACCGGACTGGCACGTCGAGGCGTCCTGGTTCGTCACTTGGTCATGCCCGGACAACTGGACGAAGCAGGCGAGATTTTTAGGTGGCTGGCCGATGAAATCTCCAAGGACACTTATGTCAATATCATGGGGCAGTAGCCCACGAGACCTTGCGCTGTGGCGCTCCCCATTTCCGCGATCGAAAGTTGATTCCGATTCGAACATCGGCTCACCTGATCGTGTTCGACGTAGCAAAGGTCAGCCCCCTGTACACGATGCTCGAAGTCCAACCGCCTGTTAACATCGAGGAATTCAAAAAAGTCAAACGCAAAGACAATTTCACCAGCGGTGACGTGTCGCTACCGGACGAACTCTGTACGACCGAAAAACACTACGCCAACTGGAACAAAAAGCACAAGAAAACTTTTCCAATCGACAAAGGTCACAGCGCAGGATCCCAGTTTCGTCGACGCGATTGGACGGAGCAGTCTGATATCGACACCTTGGCCGGTGTTACGCCGGAAGCCAGTGCTACGAACAGGAACTGTAAGGGACCGCTGGAAACCGCGATTCTCAAGCGCGCGATGACAAAAACGCACACGTACCTGGTGCAGGGTCCAGTCTGGTACGGGCTCAAACCGAAACACGGAAAACTGGAAAACGGTCAGTGGATCCCGGACGCACTCTTTATCTCGACACTGTTTCTGCACAATAAGTCCGTGAAGTCGTGGACCTTTTTGATGGAAAACGCAGTTTCGGTCCTTCCGTCTGAGCAGGATGAAGTCGGCGCTAACCTCCGCGAAATTTCGCTCGATGAAATTGAGCTCCTCACAGGCCTGTATCTCTGGGGCAATGTCCGGGCTGCCAAATTCAAACAGCGTCGCAACAAACTGAGCGGCGGTACCTGGTGGAAGGAGGGTCAACCGGGCCTTAAGAAAACAAAGGCTAAGAAAGTAAAGTCTAAAAAAGCGAAGACCAAGAAAGCAAAATCAAAAAAAGCAAAGGTTACGAAAGCGAAAACAGGCTAAACGCGTGGGCAACTAATTCGGACCAGTTCGAAAGGCTGCCCACTGCCATTCTTTGGCGCGAAAAAAAACGACCACCGCGGCGGCAAATGTCGTTCGAACGGCAGATTGTCCTGTGCTGACGATCCGAGGCAAGACTGCCAACCAGATCGCAAAAGGAAAATGATCTATTTTCCCATTCCAAGGAAAATCAGCACGCCAAGTGTGGCCAACAAAACTGCCCAAGTCCCGATGGCAATTCGAATGGCGCGTTTTGCTCTTTTGGTTTCCCACCACGAATAAGGCCGCACGCCTTGTGCCAGGAACGTCAAAGTACCGGCGAGGTTAACGCAGATGACGTTGGTCGCGACCAGCATCAACGCTCCGGAAGCAGCATTGAAGTCACCGGAGGCCAACAACATTCCGAATACTGCGGTTGGCGGTAACAAAGCCACGGCGACCATCACACCAATCAAAGCCGACGGTGCGCCGCTGGTTACGGCGAGGACTCCGGCGCATCCTGATGCCAACGCCAGAATAATGTCACCCGCCGAAACATGAGTTCGCGCCGCAATTGCTTCTTGGAAAGCGCTGACTGGAAAAAGTAAACCAATCGAAACTGCTGACAACAGCGCAATCGTCAAGCCAAAGAGATTCGCCTTCACCGATTTGCGAATCAGATCCCAATCCCCCAAAGTTGTCGCAAGGCACAAAGCCATATTCGGGCCCAACAGCGGCGCAATCACCATCGCGCCAATCAGAATCGCTGTGTCGTTTCGTGACAGCCCAACGGCGGCAACAAGTGTGGCGATGATAATTTGAGCGATAAAGACCTTCGTTACATTCGCGCCTTCAGAAACCTGGTTAAACAACTCCTCACGACTAATTCGTTCAGGCGACTTCTCTTCGTGTTTCTCGGATTTACCTGGCTCTGGTTCGACGGGTCTCGGCAACGTCGCCTCCACTGGAAGCAACATCACGCGGAAGCCTTCGACATTGGAAAATCGGTCGACCAGTTCATCCAACAACTTTTCTACATCGCCGGCATCGACCAACATCCGCACCAATGCCTTGTCATCATTCAGCATTTCGTCCCACCGGTCGACGACTTTCTCGCTTTCGGGCAAGGTGTCGAAAACCGACATCGATGCGGCGGGAACGATGGATTCAATAAGGCGTAATGGCATGAGTTGAGATGTTACTTGTTTTAATTCGCTCAGTCAGATTCGAAATACGGTTTGCCAATTTCAGATACTTCTAGAGCGCGTTTGGTTTAAGTTTGGCGTCTTTTCGTCGGTTTCGCCCGGCAATCAGAGCGCCACGACCGCTAGACGTCCGTGCGACACGCACTAATTCGTTGATTACAGGTCGTGGATCATTAATGTTCGACTCCATCATCATTGGCTCAGCTAGTTGCTGGTCTCCATTTGACTTTGCTTCCTCGATTAAAACCAGCCGTGCAATTCGCCGTGCAACTCATGCCAATTAGCGAATTGTTAGCCAACGCAAAAGCAACCTCAATGCCGAGTTGGAAAGCGCCCAGCCCATTCTTTTGCGACAGAAGCGGCCATTCTTTGCCCGCTACGGGCATTCACTGCTCAGCTCAGTTGATCCATAGAATCGGCTGGACGCCTCATTCTAACCCAGAAGATTGCCCTGCATCGGCAACTGCGCGAACAGTGTCGGTTGTTACGATGATGCCGATGGGCTTTTGCTCTCATCGACAATCAATAAACTCCTGTCTTTGTTTAAGCGAGTGCTAACGATAAGAGAATCGGTTAAGTTGACGCTACACAACACGGTAAGTGAAGCCTATTCAGACATTGAACCAACCGGACAAATTTCGTGCAGCTCCTCATTTTTCCCCACCAGCTTTTTGCCAAACATCCGGGGCTCAAGCTCAAACCGTCGCGCGTTGTCTTGATTGAGGACAGTCTCTTTTTTGGCGACAAACGTTACCCGTTACGTTTTCACAAGCAAAAGCTTTGGCTACACCGGGCAACAATGAAGCGTTATGAAGAAATGTTAAGGAGAAAAGGTTTTCAAAGCGTTTATATCGACTACGATCCCAAGCCCGGCTCATTGAGGGGACATCTGGCCAAACTTTGCCAGCCAAAGAAATCCACACGTTCCAGATTCGTCGTCGCAGATCCAACGGATTACATTCTTGAGAAACGGTTAAAGAGACATTGCCAGCAATTAGGAATCGAGCTTGAGTTTTTAATCACTCCGGGCTTCATCAATCGGCCCGAGGAAAACTTCGAATACCGGGCCGGCAAGAACCGCTGGTTCATGGCGGACTTCTACAAGTGGCAACGGCAACGTCTTGATGTATTGATGGAAAACGACAAACCGCTTGGCGGTAAGTGGAGTTTCGATGACGAAAACCGAAAGAAAGTCCCCGGGAAACTGCTCAGCAAGATTCCTCAGGTGTTGGAAATCAAGCACGACACCATCGATGAAGATGCTCGCGAATATGTTGAGAAGAAATTTTCGGACAATCCAGGAAGCCTGAATCAGCTGTATTACCCGACTTCGCATCGGGATGCAGTTCGATGGCTCAAAGATTTCCTCAAAAATCGTTTCACGTTGTTTGGAGACTACGAAGATGCAATCGTCGAAGGTGAGTCATGGTTGTGGCACAGCGTGTTAACGCCTGCGTTGAATACGGGATTGTTGACGCCGGATCAAGTTGTTAAGGAATCGTTGCATTATTCGGAAAAGCATGAAATTCCAATCAATTCACTCGAAGGTTTCATTCGACAGCTCATCGGTTGGCGCGAGTTCATGCGTGCGACGTACCAGGATCTTGGCGTGAAGATGAGAACCTCCAATCATTGGAATCATCAGCGACAGATACCAGCCAGTTTCTATGATGGCACGACAGGGATCCTCCCTGTCGATGACACGATTCAGCGGATTTTGGAAACCGGATACTGCCA
>CAMYNE010000270.1 GCA_947259675.1 uncultured Pirellulaceae bacterium | reverse complement strand
CGATTTCAAGACTCGTCCTCCCTGACTGACGATATGAATTCCAAACGGTTTGTTTCGTAACCAGCATCCTGCTGATTATTTTTTTCATTGCACGTCGCGTGCCGTTTCAAACAAACTTTGTTAATTGAAATGTTACTGACGTTTTTTGCCCGATTTCTAATCCGGCAAATTCTTGAGTCAGCAATATTTTCAAAGCGGGTTGTAAAGATTACTTCCGAATCAAGCAATGCTTATCTGAAGATTCAAGTTAAAAGATCGAAAACGCTAGCTTCACGTCTTCCGTTCTTCAGCACAGCAGCAGAATATCTGCATTGGCGACGCGGTTTTTCCAAGTCTCAACCACTGGTAAAATAACCATTGATAGCAAAAAGCGATTTTTTCCATTGGGATTGGGCCGTCTGATGGATCGTTCAAAACTTTTCACACGCCTGGGCAAAGTGGGCGAAGACGACTGTCGTGCTGATATCTACCGATATTGGGATGAACTCGGCAGTGAAGCCCGATTCAAAGCAGCTTGGGAACTAGTCATTGAGGCGATGAAAATAAAGGGAATGGAATCGAATGAATTCAGACTTCAAAGATCTGTTACGGCTCGACGTAAAAGACCAGATTGACGTCTTGCCTGTTCTCACTTCAAACGGCGTTCGTTTAGTGCCGTCACATCGTCTGGCATAAACTTGCAGTCGTGAATTGCCGACGCAACTAGAACGTGGTGGCAACCGGCTTCCAACAATTCAATAGCGTCGTCGATCGCCCTGACGCCGCCACCTGAAATCAAATTGACTCCCGGTAATTCGGTCTTGATTTGGTTGATCGTTTCAATGGTTGGCTGAACGCCTCGATCAGTGCCGACCGATTCGAGATTCAAATAGATCATCGATTCGACTCCGTGGTCGGCAGCCCTTTTCGCCAATTCGACCGGACTGAAGGCTGCGATCGCCTCCGATCTGGTGACAATCGATTCGCCTTTTGCATCGATGCTGAAAATGGGCCGGCCCGCTTTTTCCACAAGTTTGCCAAGACGCTCGAATTGAGCCTCATTCGACATTGCTTCGGTCGAAACAATCGGTCGAATGGAATAAGTTGCAAACTCCTCATCCAAGATGTCCAGCCGATCATGCGACAACCAATCCGCGTCAACCCAAAGGTTGAAACCAGCCTGCAACAACTCTTTGTAAACTCGTCGATTCGGCTTGGCCCCTTCGTAACAGTCCAGATCGGCCAGGTACAAACATGTGCAACCTGTTTGTCCGAACATTGCTCGCGCAACCGCAATTGGCTCGCTGTTCGTTGTCAGTTTGGTATGAATCGGGGTGTACTGGTCCCGATGGCCGCCGCGGGCAAGCACGATTTGTCCAATCATCAGATCCAGGACCGGAATGACCGCGGAAGCAATTTCGACGTCTGGCTGAATTTCAGTGCGAATTTCGGTGGGTTCGTTCATTGGTTTTTTTCAGGCGGAAGGCCATATCGATGACGTTGCTACGCTAATCAACTGCGCGATCATCGTAGAGAGGCAAGTAGCGATAATAGACTTCGAGAATCATCACCGACATCGCTGTCGTGTAAAGCCGGCCACCATTTTTTCCGTGTTTTTGTCGAAAATACCAACTCCCTGACTGGTGTCCGCGTTTGTCTTGTGTCTGGACCAGGTAGTCACGGAGCTGAGGGTTCCATTCGTCCCACACAGGTGTACGCAAGTGATGGAGAACCTGGGTGGAATAGTAGTTGAAATAGACGTCGACTTTTGAAGGCCCCCAATCGGCCAGTCGCTCCGATCCAGTCTGCAATGCCGCTCGCTCGCGTGGCCAGCCAAGATACATTTGGGAAAGCAGCCCAACGGCCGTCGAAACGGGCTCGATTCCAGGTTTCTGGTAACCGTAATAACTGCCGCCGCTCTCGCCTTTTGAATCCAGAAACGTCCGAGCCTTTTCCCAGGTTTCACGAGGCACTTCAAATCCGCCGAGCGCGCAACTCTTAAGTGCCATGAGTTGCCACCCGGTGACCGTCATGTCGCCAGGTTGGCCAGGATTGTACCGCCAGCCGCCGGCTTTATGCTGAGCGTTAACGATATACTTCATGGCCTGTTCGATATAGACTCTGAGTTCAGCGTCTTTGGTCATGATGTAGGCCTCACTCAGCGCGATCGTCGCGATGCCTTGAGCGTACATCGAGCCTTCGGCAAGGTTGCCGCCGTAGGTCCCGATTCGCATTTGGCTTTTCAGGTAATCCAGTCCTTTTCGTACCTCTGATTGATACGGTCCGACTTGATGCGTATAACCCGCACCGAGGAGTGCCATCAAAGCCAGTCCGGTTGCGGCCGTAGTTGATTCGCGCGTGCCGGGGTTTTTGCATCGACCATTACAGTCCCCTTGTTGATGCAGCAATCTCCAGCTGCCGTCTTCACGCTGGTGGTTGACGATCCAGCGAAGTCCATCTTCAACTGCTTGCTCGCTTTCTTGTGAACCGCCGCGTGTGCCCGCCAATCGGGAACGTGCTTCGGCGTCGCGTCCTTTTAAGCCGCCGCCAGTAGGTAGTGTCTGGTTGGGTGCAATCGGGGCAAGTTCTTCCGCCTGAGCCGGATTCTCATGATCGCTCGGCATTTGAATCAGGGAGTTGTTGATTTGAGGCGCCAGCTGTTCGGTGTCGACCGAGAGATCGTCTTGTTTCAGCTCCAATTCAGACTGATCCTCGTCTGGCGCCACAATCTCAATCTTCTCCAGATCCATCGCCGCAACTTCTGGGTCGGGAGTGTTGGTGACTTCCGCGGTAAAGCTGATAATCGAATCGTCCGGTTTATTGAAAACCAACAACGCTAAAACAACGATCAAAGAAGTGTGGACGATCAAACTGACCAGTAAAGAAGAAAGCGGTTTACGATTTCGATGCAGATGATCGGTGACTGTCAACTCGGTTTGCCGTGCCCCTTCATCGTCGATTTCGGGTACCGTCAGCATCGCTGATTGGCTGCGAGTTCGCGTTTTGCGGATTTCGGGTCCAACCGTAGCAAGCGGTTTCTTGGTCAGTGGCACCACAGCCGGCTGCAAATCGTTAGTCGGGATAGTGATTTTTTCAGGCATTACATTGGGTGGCGCAGGAACTGGGCGCGATTGATTCGATTCTGGCTGCTTGGCCATAGGTCGCACCTTGTTCGTTGTTACAACCAGCATAAACGGAACGCCCCGCAAATGACCCGTCGACAAATATAGGTCGCAACGCAGCAGGCCGTAGTTTCATTTTTTCCACCAGCAACGCAGAATCCAAACTAATTCCGACGATTTATTCGAACTCTAACAGATGAAACTGCCCCGGATGAGCTGTCAAACCGGCTCGCAATCCTGATTCGGAGGCATCAGCCCTTGCAGATTCGTCGGTTTTACCTGACTGCCAAAGATCGCGTGAATCATAACCGAACCTGTTCACTTCAATGGCCCAGATGTCGCCGGTAGCGAGCCCAACCCCGGTAATCTGCTCCAGTGGGATCGCTATTTCGATCGTCCAACTCACTGCATCCTGGCTGCGGGCCACAAACCAGTCGGGATTCCAGTCAACACTTCCTGCACAACTTTCGGAAGCCCATCCACGGTGATCTACCGTGAATCGCATGGAAGTGCAATAGTCGCGATCAGTATCAATCTTGATTTCGATTCGGTCGTGGCTTGTGAGGTCTGGATCGCGAACGGTTGATTTTGACTCAACCCCGTCATATCCCTGCCCTTTAATTTTCTGATTCGTGACAATCGCATACAAGAACTCGTCGTCGTACGCAAATCCAAAACGATCTGAGCCCGGTGTACGAGCCAGGGTTGCTGAGCGTGAGATCAGGTTGCCCGCCGATCGCAGGTCCTCCCAGACTTGATCGTCTTGTTTGCCATCAAGATAGGGCCGCTCGACCGTCCGAGCAGCCGTTAAGATGTGATCTGGTTTCTGATCTTCGTCTTGAATCTGAATTTCTCTTCTCGCCGCTAATGCATATGAGGGGTAATCGGCAACGCGTTTACTCAGTTGTTTCATCAAGTTAGCGACAGGAAGCCAACCGTTTTGCTTTCGGATCAGCTGCGATTCAATTAGCCGATATTCAGGACCCATCATCAAGTCAGGATCCCATTGTCGCATGCGGGCGAGATAGAGGCTTGCTTGTTGACGGCGGGCGGCGGCAAATTGCTCGTACTCATCAGCTGGTTGTTCGTCATCCGATTCTATAGTCGTTTCCGAATCGGCTACAATTAGCTTTTCCTGAGAAATCGGGATCCAGATTGACTGAACGACATCACCGTCTCTCATGACTGCGGTGGTTCCGGTCGACTGAGAAGACTTATCCGCTTTCGCAAGCTCCCGCAGACGGGCCGAATGATGAAACGCGATCTTGGTAAACTCCGAACTGCCGTAATAATGGACAAGCCATTTCATTGCAAATGGACTGAACGCATGGTCGGGCCAACGGGTCGTAAGCAATTCCATTGCGGTCGCCGCAAATTCGGGTTGACCCTCTGCGACATATCTCTGCGCCAATTGCATCACCCACACACCGGCGGTTTCGGGTTGTACAAAGCCGATCCAGTACTGAACCTGCTTCCTCCAGAGAAGCGCCTGCTGTGGTGTTTCGTTTCGCGATTGGGCAAGTTGATCCATCATTTTCTGTTTCTGAGACAGTCGAGAGATCACGGCCAAATTTCCACGCCGGTTTTTTGTTTTCCGGGTCGGAAT
>CAMYNE010000269.1:1226-5945 GCA_947259675.1 uncultured Pirellulaceae bacterium | reverse complement strand
AAGATTATTACGACCTCGACAAACGAGCGATCGGTAATAGCATTCAAGTTTTCTTCAACGACGGCACCAGCACCGAGCGCGTCGAAGTCCAATATCCCGTTGGCCACTGTAACCGCCGCTCCGAAGGAATGCCGCTACTGGAAGACAAGTTCAACAACAGTCTGAACGGAGTCTTTGACGCCGAACAGGCTCAAAACATTCGAAACGCGTTTGGCAACCACCTCGAATTGGATGGCACGCAAGTCAAAGAATTTATGGAATTGTTTGTCAAAGCGACCTCGGACGTTAGTCAACTTTTGGTATAGAGACTGAGACCCAATCTCAATTGGACGCGTCCGGACGTCTACGACGCTGGATGTTTTCTTTAACATTTCACGACCGTGCGTATTCGGCTTGGTCGCCAACCGGCTATAATTGGCGATTCAATATCGTGTTTGAGTGACTTGAGTGATGCGATAATTGGACTGCGCCAAATTCGTCTCTCGCACGGAAAGACACGATGTTTCACGCAGCTGTGAGCGGCAAGGCGCTAGCCGCCGGTTCGATGCAGAAAACCGGCGGCTAGCGCCTTGCCGCTCATAGAAAGTGGCGCGGTCCACATAACGCGAAATCAAATTTTGGAGATAACAGATGCAATCGAAAAAGATGGAAGAAGCTCTCAACAAACAAATTAACGAAGAGCTTTATTCCGCTTATGCTTATCTGGCTGCGGCGGCGGAGGCTGACCGGCTTCGTTTGCCGGGCTTTGTCAACTGGTTCAAAATGCAGTACCACGAAGAACTGGCGCATGCCGACCGATTTTTCAATTTCATTCTGGAGCGCGACGGCGAAGTTAAACTCGACCCGATCGGCAAACCCGATATTAGTGACGAAACGCCGCTCAGCCTGTTTGAAAAAGCGCTCGCCCACGAACAGCACATCACCCAGTGCATTTTCAATTTGAAAGATTTGGCACGCGCGGAAAAAGACTACGCCACCGACGTATTTCTGGAGTGGTTCGTTAACGAACAAGTTGAAGAAGAAGCCAACGCCCGCGGAGTGATTGATCAGCTCAATATGATCGACGGCAATCCTAACGGCCTCTATATGATTGACCGCGAACTTGCTGCCAGACAGCCCGAACCAAGCGATGCGTAGCGAAGATTAGATGTTATCCATCTGACAAGACATCTTTGATTGAGTCCGGTATTGACAAAGAGGTTTCCGAAGGACGCTTCGTTTAAGCGCGTGTCCATCGGGCCGCGTATTGCTTGTCCAAGCTCGCGGGGCGTTGCCCCAATGGCACTTACTTTACAGCGACTCGACACCCTCTCCCGACGACACGTGAGGGTCCGGGAGAGGGAAACTAAAAGATTCCTCGCGGAATCAACAACCCTCACCCGACGCTGAGACGTCGACCTCTCCCAACTTGGGAGAGGTTGGGTCCTAATGTAAGTGCCATTCGGCGTTGCACACGCGGTTAAACGATGATCGCGATTGAAGTCGAAAATTATCGTGTTATTGAATCCACCGAGTTTCGGTTACAATTAGTTATACCCATCCCGGATCAGACCAGAGGGCAAAATGAACGTCTTCCGACCAGTTTGCGTGACGCTTGCGATCGCACTGATTAGTTGGAATCATCCTGGCTCGGCTAATGACGAAATCGTCACAGGCTTCAATCTTCGCACAACCAGCGGTAAAACGGCTGTGCTGAGCGCTGATACTCCACCGGAAGTGAAGTTGACCGTTGTCTGCTTCATTGGAATTGAGTGTCCACTCGCTCGACTGTACGGTCCTCGACTAAACGAGTTGGCACAGGAATTCAAGACTCACGGCGTGCGTTTTATCGGCGTGGATAGTAACCGACAGGATTCCGAAGAAGAGCTGACGGCATTTGTCGAGTCTATGAGTCTTCAATTCCCGGTAGCAAAAGATCATCGAAATCTCGTCGCCGATCAGTTCCAGGCCGAACGAACACCCGAGATCTTTGTCGTTGATCGAGACTTGAACATCGTGTATCGAGGCCGCGTTGACGATCAATACCAACCGGGAATTGCCAAGTCCAAGCCGACGAGAAACGATTTGCGAATTGCCATCGAAGAACTTTTGGCCGGAGAATCACCCAGCCAACCGCTGACAAAAACCGAGGGTTGCATTATTGGCCGAGTCAAAGAGACCAAGGAAGACAGTCCGATCACATTTTCGAAACAGGTCTCAAGAGTCTTACAAAAACATTGTGCCGAATGCCATCGGGCGGGCGACATTGGGCCCTTTTCGCTAACCGATTATGAAGAAGTGGTGGGCTGGGGTGACATGATCGTTGAAGTCGTCGACGAAGGGCGAATGCCTCCTTGGCACGCTGATCCGACACATGGAGATTTCGCGAATACCCGGCTGATGCCCGCTTCGGATAAACAAATCCTTCGTGATTGGGTTGCTGCCGGGGCCCCGTTTGGCAAAGCTGATGAACTGCCCGAACTTCTGAAGCGCAACGAGGGTTGGAATCTTCCTCGTGATCCTGACGTGGTTGTTTCGATGAGCGACAAGGCTTTTGAAGTCCCAGCGGAAGGCACCGTCGACTATCAGTACTTCGTCGTTGACCCCGGATTCAAAGAAGACAAATGGGTTGTGGCGGCGGAAGTATTACCTGGCAACCGTTCCGTTGTTCATCATAGCATCGTCTTTATTCGACCGCCCGATGGCGTTTCATACACCGGCGTCGGGTGGTTGAGTGCGTACGTTCCCGGACAGCGAGAAACGGCGTACCCCGATCGTCATGGTCGACGAGTCCCCGCAGGCTCGAAGTTCGTGTTCCAGCAACACTACACTCCTGTTGGTAAAAAGCAGTCTGACATCACGAAAATCGGCTTGGTCTTTGCCGATGAATCGGAGATCGATCAAAAGGTCTACACGCTGCTCGCGATCGATCAGGATTTTGAAATTCCGCCTCATGCCAGTGCTCACCGGGTCGATGCGAAGGTTCGCTACTTGCCAAAAAAAGGAGAACTGCTCGGCTTTGCTCCTCACATGCATTATCGAGGCAAGTCATTTCGGGTGACATCACGGTCGGGTGAATCCGAAAACATCATGCTCGACGTGCCAAATTACGACTTCAACTGGCAGCACACTTACAAACTAAAAGAACCGATTCCGCTGGATTCCCTGGATGAAATCAATTTCACGGCAACGTTTGACAATTCAGCCGATAACCCGGCAAATCCCGATCCGGATCAAACCGTTTATTGGGGCGATCAAACCTATGAAGAAATGGCAGTTGCGTTTTTTGAAATCGCTGAACCGCGAATCGAACCGGAAAATTTCGAAGTGACGACTCCAGCTCAAGTTGTGTTTTCAGCCAACGAACAAAAAAAGTGCGAACAGTTTGTGGATGACTTTTTCGCCAGGTTCGACAAAAACAACGACGGTCTTGTTTCGAAAAAAGAGGTTCCTCTGGCGATGCGACGGTTTGCTTTCACAAACTGGGACGAAGGCGGCGACGATGTTCTGCGACGCGATGAGGTTTTCATGGCTGTCGAATGGGATTTTCGACTGAGCGAAGAACTCGCCGCGGAAAGATCGCGAAACTAGCCGATCCGTTCTAGCAAAGGCGGGAGTTACCAACGGTGTCACAGACGTTCAATCGTGCTACAGGTTGGATCGTTCGCCGTCCCTGGCTGGCTTTGTTGATGATTCTGATCATCAGCTGCTTTGCGATCATTGGCTACAAAGCACCTCGGATCTTCGACAACCTATTCGAAGTCTTCAAAAAGGTTGCGGAACAGGAGCTTGATCAAGGGCCATTCATTGAACCTACGGGTTCTCAAGAGTACCGCAATGTCCGGTCGATCGACTTAAACAGCCACGCGGTGATGCTCGTACAATCTGATTCGATCTTTTCTCCGGAAGGCGCGAACTGCCTGCGAGCCGTCGTCGAAGAATTGGACAATACCGACTATATCTCCGACGTTTTTTGGATGGACGAAGTTCCTCCGATGAACGCATTCGGCTTGCCTGAACCCTTGCTTCCGCGTGGCGATGCGTCAGAAAAACGATTTGAAATGGCCAAACGAAAGGGGCTGAACCATCCGTTTATCGTGGGTCAACTCATGTCGGCCGACGCCGAGTCGGTTTTGTTGCTTGTGAATTTCAACTGGATCTACCTGAAAGAAAATCGTGATTGCATCGAGGGGCTGCGAGAGATCGCCGAATCGACCGCGGCCAAGTTTCCCGGCGTCGAGATGAAGTTTTCGGTAACCGGCCGGGTTCCGATTGAGTTGACTGCACTCGAATCCCATGAATCCAATCAATTCATCTATCAGCTCGTTGCTTACAGCATGATTGCGATCATGAGCATCATCTTGTTTCGCGGCGTTTCTGCCGTCATCGTGGTTGCAATGGCGCCTGCACTTGGAGTTTTCTGGACTCTGGGCTTTATCCGATATTTCGAGTTTCAATTTAACCCGTTCAACGATGTCGTGTTACCCATTTTGGTCAGTCTGGTTGGATTCACCGACGGAGTGCACTTGATGGTTCAAATTCGACGCAATCGTGCTGGCGGTATGACTCCACTTGAAGCCGCTGAAACCGGGATCAAACAAGTTGGCTTGGCCTGTTTTTTGACTTCGCTAACGACCGCGATTGGATTTGGCTCCCTTTGGCTAGCGCACCAGGACTTGGTTCGCGAGTTCGGGGCGTGTTGTGTGATCGGCGTGTTTTGCTCGTTCATAGCCGTCGTAA
>CAMYNE010000269.1:0-1197 GCA_947259675.1 uncultured Pirellulaceae bacterium | reverse complement strand
TTGCCTGTTCAACCTGGTTGGGTAAAAGGGTTCACGTCGGTCACGAAAAAAGCCTGATCGATCAAAACCTGAACCGGATCGGAAGCATCATTGACTACGTGCTCGAACGGAAAACGACTTTTAGCTCGATCGGATTGGCGACGACGGCGATCCTGTTAACTGTTTCTTTGACGCTCAGACCCGACGAAAAACAATCGAACGCTTTGCCAATCGGTAGCGAATCATCCGTCGCGCTGGCTGAAATGGACAAAGCAATGGGAGGACTTGAACAATCGCGAGTCGAAATTAGCTGGAATTCGGAGGTCGAGCCGGACTCTCCCGAAATCGTGGATGTGATTGGAAAAGTTGATGAACTTCTTAACCAGGAACCGTTGATCGGCCATCCAGTGTCCATTCGCAAAATCATTGCGGCGTTACCGGGACAAGGTGATGTGTCGGGTCGGATGTCGATGGTTGAATTGTTACCGCCATCGATCAAGCGGTCTTTCTACAGTCCGGAAGAAAGAACTGCCCAAATCAGATTTCGTGTACAAGACTTGGGGATCGCGCGGTACGGTCCTGTATTTGAGCGAATTCTCTCTGGTCTGGAAACGATCAAGTTGGAATACCCCAATTTCGATTTTAACTTGCAGGGCAACGCTGTTTGGCGATGGAAAAACCTTTATCAAATCGTAGTCGATTTGGCAGCCAGTTTGGGCGTGGCGTCGCTGATTATTTTTTGTGTGCTGGCTGTAGTTTACCGGTCGCTTCGAATTGGGTTGATCTCGATCGTTCCCAACATTTTCCCGTTGACGGTGGCGGGGGCTTTCCTGGTCGCGACAGGTCAGGCACTTGAGATCGTAACGGTCTGTGCATTTACTGTTTGCCTGGGAATTGCGGTCGACGACACAATTCACTTTCTCACACGATTCCATGAGGAGCGAAAAAACGGTGGCGGTGATGAGGTGGTCATTCGTCGGGCCTTCATTGGCGTCGGTACGGCGTTGATTATTACCACCGTTGTCTTGGTCTCCGGCTTCATGACGGTGTTGTTCAGTGACTCGCGAGACCATCATACGTTTGCGTCGATGGGAGCCATTACGATTTCCGCCGCGTTATTTGGAGACTTGGTCTTTCTGCCCGCACTGCTGGCCAAGTTCGCGAAACGAGAAAAGAGAGACGAGAAACGAGAGACGAGAGACGAGAAACGAGAGACTA
>CAMYNE010000268.1 GCA_947259675.1 uncultured Pirellulaceae bacterium | reverse complement strand
CACGGCAAAAAAATAGAGTAGTCATTTGCCGGACGGAAGAAGGTGATTGTCATTAAACCAGAAAATCTGCTCAAAAATCGATTCCGTACGCAACAATTTGTGTCAGACTCCGATAATTGATAGCAGCAGGCAATAACAATTTCGGTTTTCGACTTTTCTTTTTTTAGGAAGTATTATGGCTTGGTTCTCTCGTTTCACGCGATTCGGTGATGCTCATGTTTGTTATTCTCAAGAAGCTGAAAACTCATGTGGCATCGCCTGCGTGATGATGGCGGTTTGCAAGATCAACAAACTTTCGATGTCCCAAGCGATTCACAAAGAGAAAGAGATCTATAAACAATACGCATCTGTATCTGGATCGACGTACGATGGAAGTCAATACTCCTATACGAATCATCTGGCATCAACGCTGAACAAACTGGGTGTCGGCGCATGGGAATCTGCGAACGTAGGCGCGTCGAAGATTTCGCAGGCAGTTGTCGATTCCGTGGGAACGGAGGCGTTCGGCAGGAGTCTGTTGGCTGGTCCGGCAGCACCATTATTTTGGGCCAAAAATCAGCTCCGTTCGGCAACACCGATCATTGTGTTGGTCGGTTGGGGCGCAGGCGGGGCTCATTTTGTGTTGGTCGATACGATCAATACGATTGGCTCGTCAATGTATGCCAGTGTTTGCGATCCTTGGGATGGAAACGTCCACATCACAAAATTCAAAGTCGGCGAAAATTTTAATTACGTAGGAGCGGCGGTTCCCGGTTCCTGGTCTTTGGGTGGCGAGAAACACGAGTACAAAAAGCCTGCGAAAGGCTCGATGAATGGCTGGGTCGTCCGCAGAAAATCATAGTTGTTCGAATGATATATTTGTGGATCAAGTTCGTATACTTCTCATTTAAAAAAGTTTAGGTCGGACCTTCGAGACCATTTGAGACATTGGGTGCGTTCTTGGGCACGTCAGGTCTTCAATCTTGTCTTGTGTTTGTCTCGCTGATCGGCGAGGGCGAGACTAACGGGATCTCCACCAGTTCCAATAAATCTGCGGGCGAAGCAGTTGGGAATTGGTAAGAACCTAGTTGCGCCGCGTCGTCGGGTACCGTCGATTTCAAAAAACGAATCACTTCGTTTAACGTGACTTGACCGTCGCCGTTCCCGCCCGCAGCTGCTTCGTCAGATTGCCCAGCCAATGCATCGCTCAGCCGAGAAGTGAACAATCCCAGTCCACGTTGCTTCGACTCAAACGCTTCCTGCGAACCCTCAGATGCGGTCAGCGTGAAAAACAAGTCGTTCTCGAGTGTTCTCACCACCGACTTTAAATTCTGTTGTCGCAAAACCTGCAGAGAACCGCTGTGACAAGTATCGAGGATCACCAGCTTGCGGCAGGGGATGTCAGCAAACGAATGCAGATCGTCAAACGAAATGCAATCGGCATAGCGACGCGATAAAACATCGGAGTATTTGGAATTGGCCGTCAGGTAAAAATACTCTTCGGTGACAGGATCACGAAAACCGTGTCCCGAAAGAAATACGATCAACAAATCATCGGGTCGAGCCATCGTTTTCATTTCCTCGGCCATCGATCGCGATGTCACCAACCACATGCTTTTGTTGGCTTTGGCGTCGGTCAACAAAACGGTCTGTTCCTTGGACAGTTGCGATCCTGACAGGGACTGGAGAACCGTTTCGGCATTGACATGTGCAAAATCCAAACGGGGAATCTGGCTGTCTAGATAGTTACTCACTCCCAGCGACATCACAAACATACGTGGTTTTCGGCTGGGCCGATCTGACGAGCCATCAATTAAGGTTTCAGCCATCGCCCCGTGACCCAGACTCGACGATGCCAGGACTTGTAATTTTATTCGCGAGTCGCTGGGCAACTTGAACTCGAAAAGGTAGTCGTAAATTCGCTGTTTGCCGCTGGTTTTCTGGTCGACCAGACTTTGTCGGATCGCCGGAACGCCGTTTGCAAATGCTTTGACGCGACCAAGTTCAACACCTTCCGGTATTTCCACTTGAGCGGTTAACCGAGTCGTACCGTCGCTGCCCTGTTTCCCGGATTCCGTTCGAACAATTTTCACTGTTGGTTTCAGCCGCCCGGTAGCGCTCAGTCGATCAGACAAATTATTGGGCAACTCAACATTGGCGACTTGAAAGGCATCTTCAACACTGCCTTGGGACAACAGATTTTGCATCATCTTAGGACGCTCCAACTCATCTTTAAGTTCAGCAGCCCGAAAAAACTCAACCTGGCGATTAACGCCACGATTGATTTGCCAACCAAAAATTCTGTGTCCATTGAACGAGGCATCGTAATAGCCGTACGGCGTCCAAAACGCCCATTCCCGATTTTGGTCCAACACGAGCGATGCTAACGGCTGCCAGGCGGGGAAAAGATGAAAATAAGGTTGTTCCGCACCGCCGCGACGATAGTCAAAACGTATCATCGTGGCGGTCGTTGCAGTTTTCAACCGATCCAGCATTTCCTGCGGATCGTTGAGCGTTAGTTGTTTTTCATCGCTTGCATTCCAGTAAATCTGTTCAATTTCGTCTTCGTCACGAACGCCGCGAAAATAGAGTGGTCCATCCTTGACCGTGTTCTTGACAATCAATTGATCGTCACGAATTTCAAATTCGGCGCCCCAACGGTTGATCAAATCACGATCAACGTTTTCTTCTTCAAAAGCTCCGTCGGTTTTCCAAAATCCTACGGTGCCATCTTCCGACGCGGAAACCAGATATTTTTTGTCAGCCGAAATACCGACACAAAGAACCGGCGCCGTATGCCACCGATATTCACGCACCAAACGGCAGCTTGCCTTGTCGATGCGATACATATAAATATGGCATTCACCGGACGTGCCAACGATCAATGCAGATGGAATTGTTGGGTTTGTTCGGTCGGCAACGAATGCATAATGAGTAATTTGACCGACACGGCCTGAATCAAGAGGAAGCTGGCAAATCGTCTTGTTATCGACGGCAACAGCATAGACCTCGAGCCCATTATCGTCATTTGTTGTGGTGATTTTCCATTTGTCTTTTTGAGGATTCGACGTCATCCAGGATTGAGGATCGTCCTGTTTGAGTTGAACCATCGTCAACTTATTCGGATCAAAAGACCACTGAAAACGACGGTTGGTTCGATCACCGATGGCGATTCGATAATCGCCCTTGTTAGTGGAAAACGCCACTCGATAGGGTTGCTCAATTTTGGAATTCAGTTTTTCGATCGCTTTGCTGTCGACTTGCCGGACGTTGATGGAGCTGGCTTGTGTATAGGCCAATCGCGAACCATCTGCATTGAGAGCGCACGCTACGACATCCATCTCTTCGTTCCAACGAGCAATTTCACGGATTGTGTTTTCCTTCGACCACCCAAACAGGACAACCTGTGCTACGTTTTCGTCGTTGCGGGCCGTACCAATCGCGATTCTGGTTCCGTCGGGCGACACGTCGATGCATCGAATCGGAAATTTTGCAGGAACTACCCGGGCCAACTGGCTCTTCGTCAGGTCCCAGCAAAACATACGGCCATTGTTGCGGATGTCTGCCGAAACAATCCGGTTACCGTCGGCTGAACTGGCGATCGCAGCGACCATTCCCCGATGTGACTCGGGAGCGGCCATTACGGTTTTGGCACCCTTTGGGTTTACACGAACCAGCTGCCAAGTCGGAACCGAACCCGGTTGAAACTTCTGCGAAAGTTCCGGGAACGTAATCGTCTGAGTATCCGAAACAGCCACGCCACCGCCACGTGAACGCCATTTGGCCAGTTCGTCTTTTGTCGGTTTATCGAACAACTGGTCGTCACCGTTTCGAAGGACTTCGGGACGCCAACTACCGGTCGCTTCGTCTCGACGCCACGCGATCGTACGTCCATCAAAATCGATGGAGGCAATCAAGCTGTTCGAATTGTTGGTGGCGATCGTGTGAATCGGATTGAGATGGCCTTGCTCAAGATCAAACAACGCTCGCGAAAACTCAAGCGAGCCCGGATCGACCAGGGCGATTTCGCCAAACGACGCTGAGGCCCCGGTTCCGCCAAAGGCAATCAGATTATCACCGGCGGCCACGGAAAAAATCTGGCCGCGCGACGCTCGGTAGATCTGCCAATAAACGGCTTTTTCATAAACCCAGCTTTCTTCGCCATCCGGTCGCTGAAGCAAACGCCAGGCGTGCAGCGTTTTGTCCTGTCCTCCCGCAAGGATTCGCATGGAATCAGAAGAAAAGCAAACCGATTGAACCGGTGCGAACGGACCTTCGGTGAGGATTCGCAGCAACGGTCGTTTGGAAAACTCTTTGATCGAGTCATCTTGATCCTTGTCATCCTGTTTCGGGTCGATCACCGGAGGAGCGATGTTATTGGGACTGCGGCGAGACGAAGACGGAGGAAGAGTCGCTTCTGAAGGCAATGATCGCGTATCGATCCGCTGCCCCGGCACCGTCGCTTCCGAGGGTAGACGATCAACGACGGCGATTCGCTCGCCAGGAAGAGCCGCTTCCGCAGGTAGCTGGGGCGGACAAGCGATTGCTGCCCGACACCAAAACAGGAATACCATTACAACTGCAACCCAACGCATTGAACCGTTCGTTGAAATAGGGGGACTCCCGCAATGGTCATAAATCGAATTCATTAACCAACAAGTGTATAATCCGCGGCGAAGGAAAGCGAGAACGCAAGGCAATCGAGCGACAATCACAGGAATAACAAACGCGCACGAAGAGGCA
>CAMYNE010000267.1:4755-9385 GCA_947259675.1 uncultured Pirellulaceae bacterium | reverse complement strand
CCTTTCCCCAAATCAGACCGCCGATTGAGGCAACTTGTTGGCAGCTGCGACGAGCTCTGATCTTTTTTGAAATTCGCTCGTCGCGTCGTAATCGTTGACAAATTGTTGGCGAAGTGAAATTGCGTTGAAAGCGTCCTCGTTTCGCAAGAAAGCCGCGACGACTTCCGGATCAAACTGCGTTCCGGAACCGCTGACAATAATGGCCCGACTTTCCTGGTGACTCATCGCCCGTTTGTAGGGTCGCTTTGACGTCAAGGCGTCATAGACGTCGGCAACCGCAACAATTCTCGCCTCCAGCGGAACGTTTTCTCCGACCGCGCCGTGGGGGTATCCCGTACCGTCCCATCTCTCGTGATGAGAATATGCCACGTTTTGGGCCATCTGCATGAAATCGTTGTCGCCCAGTCTCATTTGAATCGCTTCAAGACAGTCGCCGCCGATAACGGCATGCTCTTCCATGATCTCACGTTCCAAGGAAGTTAGCCGACCCGGTTTGAGCAAGATCGAATCAGGAATTCCGACTTTTCCAATGTCATGTAGCGAGGAAGCTAATTCGAGGTTGCGAATGAATTTTTGATCAATTTCCGGAATATGCTGTGCCAGATCTTCAGATAACAAGGATACGTAAGTCTTTATCCGGTCCAGATGTTCACCTGTATCGTTGTCCCTTGATTCAGCCAATTTCGCCAATCCAAAAATGACGGCATTCTTCGTGCGGAGCAGTTCGCGTGAACTCTGATCTCTGACTCGTACGAGGTGTTCATTGACTTCGGAAAACACGTCGTTGTAGCGTATCAAAATGGCCACAATTATATTGCTGCCGATCAAACCGACCAACAAAATGATGAAGAAACCGTAGCTCCTCGCCGTCCCGATTGTCGCAGTCGTCTGATGCGCGATCGTCTCACGGGATAACTCGGATGTGACCGATGTAGTGTCCGCTTGCTGAATAATTTCGCGCGTTCGCGAGACCAGCCATTCAGAAAGCCACATTTCCGATGCCAGTAGAATTGCAAGTTGCGTGAACGCAACGAGAACAATGAGAAGCCACCCGCGGTGGTTGAGTTTCATGTCAAATGATGGGTTGTCAGGCGCGATAGTCCGGGCAAGCTGAAGCCACTCAAGCGTAGGTTAACGCAATATTAGACAACTACGACGAGCGGACGAGAAACGATAATCTCTCGTGTTTCAAGGTGTCTAACCCGTCAATTCCGTAAAACCCGTTTCAATTTGCAAGTCGCCTAACTTCTTATTGAGTTCGAAGTAACTCCTTACCTCAGACTGGTTGAGAACGATTGTTGAGATAATGCCCAAAATACAGTTAATACCGTCCATATTGCACAGATTCAATATTTGAAATGCGGCAACCGTGCGTAAAAAACTCTCTCCTTTTCCAAATCCTTTTGTCATCGCCAGAATACCCGTCAACAGACTGAACGACAGCCACACGACGCGAATAAGACTGCCAGCTGGAAAAAACATATTTCCGTAGAACATGGGAACGACGGCCCATAAGATCGCGATGACACCTCCCACTGCCATTAATGTTCTGACGAGTCGAAGACGGTCTTTGACCGCCTCAATCCGCGGATGAATTGCCTGGTCCCCTGCCAGAGCGCTCGCGTATTCGTTACTTTTGCTTAACGACTCGACTTGGATTTGCACCGGCTTGGAACTGAAGTAATGCCAAAAATAAGCCCAGCCTATTAAGAGTGCCGAAAACACGCCCGCCATTAAGAGGCGATTAAATCGACCGATCGTTTTCATTGTCCTCCCCGTCGCCAAATCAACGACTTGAATGCCCTTATCAGACGACGCTCCAACAACATAGAACGATTGACTGTCTGGACTAAACGCGATTGGAGTCGCCGAAAAAATGCGCCAATTCCCACCTTCTGGCGTATAGCTGGCTGTAACTTCTCCTGAATCCGTTTCAACAATATCAAACCGTTGGGAATCTTGTTGGCCGATTACGAGATAACGTCCGTCGGGCGAAAAAATGGCCGATTTTTTTAACAACTGTCCTTCTTGTCGGAGCGACCAGATTTCGTCCATCGTGGATAAATCAAGCAACCGAAAATATCTTTCATTGATCGTTAACAGGTGTTTGTCGTCGGGAGAAAAATAAAGTTGCTCAACGTCGCCGCTCCATTCTTCAGTTTTCTTGTTGTCGATCAAATTCCAAATCCGGTTTTTTTCCTGGTTTCCGGATGTACCTATCGCGGCAAGCGTGCCATTTGAATTCGTCGCCACATCGGATACTGAAAACGGAAAACTCAAACGTATCCCAAGACGTTGCAAATCCAGCTTCCGATAAAATGAAATACTCGCCTTCCCTGATTTTGCATCCGATTGAAATGCTTCGTTGTCTGCCCTGTGGGTGATCAGCGACGAGTCAAAACGGGTCGTAACGAACGGGTCCGTATTTGACGAGTCCACTTGCTGACGAATGACTTCGTTGCGACTGATCGAATATTGAGTTACTTGGCCTGGGAAGGGAAATCCACCGGTAATCGCAACCGTATCATTGTCGCAAAATGAAATCTCACTCGACGATAATGAAAACATAAAGCCTCCACTCGTCGTAATGAATTTTCGTCTACCGGAACGCAAATCTATCAGTTCCCAGCCTTGCGAATTGCAGCCAACGAGTAGATTGCCGTCCGCTGAAACGTCAATTCGACTGAGTTGATAGGTGAATGGACGTCGCAATACGGCTGAGTAAAGCCCTCCAATAATTCCCATCAGCAAGAAAAGCAAAAACAGCTGTTGGAGGCTGAAACGCATTAGAATCCGATGCAAATTGGAATCGAGTCAAACAAGCTTTTTGAAGATGCATTATACTGCCTTGAAATGAAACTCAATGCAACTTGGAGTCGAACATGCGCCTTCTGGCTTTCCGATTCAACAAACCCTTAATTGTTTTTGCAAACAGGCGCAAATTTCTTTTGGCAGTCGTATTGCTGGCGGTCTGTTTTCTGTGGCTCGGGAAATCGCGAGCACAGAATTCGGAATCCGCCAATGGCGACCAGGATCGTGCGTCAGACCAACGCCTTCCAATGCTGCAAATTGACGAATTCAAACCCCGGTCCATGCTCAACGTTGCGTCGAACAATTTGAAACGGGCGAAGTTTCCCGTGATTGATATTCATACGCACTTTGGATTTCGTTTGAAGGGAGATATCGAGGCGCTAAACCAATTTGTCGACGTCATGAATCGACACCAAATCGCGATCTGCACAAGCCTTGACGCACGCCTGGGCGAAGAGACCACACATATCGAATACCTGAAGAAAAAGTATCCCAATCGTTTTATTGTATTCGCACACATCGATTGGAAAGGCGCCGGCGACCAGGACAATCCTGGAACCTGGGCCTGCAATCAGCCTGGATTTGTCCGCAACGTATGTGAACAAATTCGGCGAGCCAAACAAAATGGAATTGTGGGTATCAAATTCTTTAAGCAGTTTGGGTTGCAATATAGAAACGGGGACAACAAACTTTTCCGGATTGACAATGAAATGTTTGACCCGATTTGGGACACCTGTGGCGAGCTTGAACTACCGGTCATTATCCACACGGGTGACCCGGCAGCGTTTTTTGAGCCCATCGACGCGTCGAATGAACGGTATGAGGAGTTGTCGCGACATCCGGAGTGGAGTTTTTATGGCGATGAATTTCCATCCAGAAATGAACTGCTGGCTGCTCGAAACAACGTCATCCGAAAGCATCCCAACACAAAGTTTATCGGTGCCCACATGGCCGGTAATCCCGAGGATCTCGCAACGGTGGCAAACTGGCTTGACGAATTGCCCAATCTTTATGTCGAGTTAGCTTCGCGGATCGGCGAATTGGGCCGCCAACCATATACGGCTCGAAAGTTCATGATCAAGTATCAGAATCGAGTCCTGTTTGGAACTGACGGCCCCTGGCCCGAGGAACGGTTGACTTATTACTGGCGTTTTCTCGAAACGTTCGACGAAAATTTCCCGTACTCCGAAAAAGTGCCGCCGCCCCAGGGTCTTTGGAACATTTACGGAGTTGGGCTCCCAAACGAGGTGTTAGCCAAAATTTATTGTGGAAACGCGATGAACTTGATCCCCAGCGTCGAGGCAACCTACCAGAAGGCCGTCGCCGAAATGGGATCCAGATAACCCGCGCCTGTTTCCCGTCCAAGCAGAGGATTAGAATCAAACGACGAATCAGCTTCGATGTAAAGGGAGACCTATGACTTCAATTTTGCACAAACCGGTTGTCTTAATCCTTCTGAATATTGTTTTCCTTTCAGGCACCTTCCTGAACAGCTCACATAGCCAGGAACAAATTGAACCACCCGTCGCCGCCAAAAAACCAACGGCTTTGACGTTGCACGATCATGTTCGAATGGACGAATATTACTGGCTGAAAGAACGCGAGAGTCAGGAAGTCGTCGACTATCTAAACGCTGAAAACGCCTACATGCGGCAAGAACTTGCTGCGACAGAAAAACTCCAGCAGGACCTTTTTGAAGAAACAAAAGCGAGAATCAAGCAAACGGACGTGTCGGCGCCAATTCCCGATCGAGGATACTCCTACTTCACGCGTACCGAAGAAGGCAAACAGTATTCGATCCATTGTCGACGCAAGGACG
>CAMYNE010000267.1:0-4745 GCA_947259675.1 uncultured Pirellulaceae bacterium | reverse complement strand
CCTGTTGGACGTTAACGAATTGGCAGCAGGACACGAGTATTGCGCCGTTCGAGGCATGACCGTCAGCAACGATAACAACCTGCTTGCTTATGCCGTTGATTTCGTTGGACGGAGAAAATACACGCTACGAATCAAGAATCTGGGCACGGGTCAACTTTTGGCGGACGAAATCAAGGACATCACCGGCAACATCGTCTGGGCCGAAGACAACAAGACGCTTTTCTACACCCGTCAGGATCCTGAGACACTTCGCGCATTCCAGATATTTCGCCATCAACTGGGCTCAGAACCCGCCGATGATTCGATCGTCTTTCAGGAAGACGACGAAGAATTCAGCTGTTTCGTCTCCAAGTCGCGATCGAAGAAGTTCATTCTTATCGGCAGTCAGCAGACTTTGAGTTCCGAATATCGATTCATCAGTGCCACGGCACCCCATGAACAACCGACCGTTATTCAACCTCGCGAGCGCGATCACGAATACTCGGTCGACCACATCGGTGACCATTTTTATATCCGGACAAACTGGAACGCAACCAATTTCAGATTGATGAAAACGCCAGTGGAACAACCGGAGAAATCGAATTGGGAAGAAGCGATCGCCCACAACCAAGACATCTTCTTGGAGGATTTTGATCTCTTTTCTAATTACCTTGTCGTAAACCAGAGACGTGATGGTCTAACGCGCTTAAAAATCATCCTCAGAAACAACCTGGGCGAAGCTCACGAACTTGATTTCGGCGAACCGTGTTATGTCGCTCGCGCCTCGGTCACGCCAGAACCCAACACAGATTGGTTGAGATATTCGTTCTCATCGCTGCGCACTCCGCCAAGCACGATTGAATACAACATGAAAACCCGAAAAAAACGAATCATCAAAGAACAGCAGGTGCTCGGAGGTTTTGACAAAAACAATTACCTTACGAAAAGACTTTGGGCACGCGCGGTCGATGGGACGAAGATCCCGGTCTCCGTGGTTTACCACACGTCGACTCCTCTGAACGGTTCGGCTCCTTGTCTCGAATACGGTTACGGATCCTATGGCGCCAGCATGGGGGCCGGTTTCAGGTCGACGTTATTCAACTTGCTCGATCGAGGATTTGTCTACGCCATTGCACACATTCGTGGTGGCCAGGAAATGGGGCGTCTTTGGTACGAGAACGGCAAACTACTGAAAAAGAAAAATACGTTTTCCGACTTTGTTGACGTCGGCGACTTTCTCATCAAAGAAAAAATCGCAGACGCAAACCGTCTGTATGCTCGGGGGGGAAGTGCCGGTGGACTACTGATGGGTGCCGTAATCAATCTTCGTCCGGAACTTTATGACGGTGTGATCGCCGATGTTCCCTTTGTCGATGTCGTGACAACCATGTTGGATGATAATATTCCGCTCACGACGAGTGAATACGATGAATGGGGCAATCCCAACGACTTGAAATATTACAATTACATGCTTTCATATTCGCCATACGACAACATACGGGCGACAGAGTACCCAAACTTGCTGGTAACAACCGGACTACACGATTCGCAGGTTCAATACTGGGAGCCCGCGAAATGGGTTGCTCGTCTACGAGCAACCAAAACCGACGACAACCTGCTGTTGCTCAAGACCAACATGGATGCCGGACACGGCGGTGCTTCCGGTCGTTACGACCGTTACAAGGAAACGGCGTTACGCCACGCATTTTTCATCCATTTGGCACAGCGGAATAAGAAATAGCGTTCGACGTCATGCGGATCTTCGCCCGCGGTTGGGCCACTGAATCGCACGAAAAGTCATTCTGAGCTTCACTTTCCGCTGCGCAGACCAAGGTCAACTGTGAACATGGATAGAATTCACTGAAGAGTTTGGCGCACGGTCCTCCTTTTCCGATCGGTCCTCCTTTTCCGCACGATCCGAAACATCCGCACGATCCGAAACATCCGCATTGTTCTTTTGCGTTTGAGCAAGGGATCGGCTAAGCAACGCGCTAATTATTATTGAGTCGTGATTAGAATCGATTGAAGTCCTCAATTTTTTCCGTACGTCGAGCAATGAACATGAAAACGAATCGAACACTGATCGCTTGGCTAACTTTTATTTGTCTGTCCTCGGCAAATCTGAATGCCGACATCGTAACATTTAACGGGTCCGCACCTGATGGCGGTTTTGTCCAAATCCCTTTGGGTGAGTCATATGTTGAAAATAATTTTGCTTTCACTACAACATTTGACGAGGTCTTTCTCGGTGATAATGATTTCGAGCCTGAGGTAGGAATTTTTGATGATGATGTTCTTTGGTTCGATGTATTCCTTCCAAATGATCCGGCTCAAGTCGTTGTCACACGTCAGGACGGGCGGTCGTTTAGCGCCGTTTCTTTGATTGGCGGGGGAATCGATTTGGGAACCGGTCCAACGTCTGGACTTAATTTGGTGGGTAATTTGGTGGGTGGCGGCACAGTAGAGCAAGACCTCAATTGGACGTCAGGTACCAGCGAGTTCGAATCGCTGAATGGATTTAACAATCTCGAGAGTCTTGTTATTTCTGGATTACCGAGCTCCGGAACTGGATTTCCAGTCATTGACGAAATGACTTTCCAGGTCGTACCTGAGCCATCCTCTTCGGTATTGCTCGGTAGCTTTCTTATCGCCGTTTCCATTGGACGGCGACGTCGACAATCAGGCCGATAATTGGCGACACAACCCTTGTCAATTTTGCCACGATTCGTGCTCATTTCGACGCTGATTTTCTGCTCTTGACCCGTGGCGGCTAAATTGACAGGGGACGATCAGGATTTGATTCCGGACCCTCAATTTTGCCAATCGGATGCCTCGATGATTGCTCGCACGTCGCGCATGGCCATGTTGCACCCAACAACCTCATGATCAGGACTCAACAACAGGACGTAATCTTAATCATAGTCTTAATTTCCCCCGAGCAGCATTCGAAATTAAAGCACTATTCATCATTCCACTTGGTGATCCACGGATCCTCCAGGCGTTGTTGATAGTCTTTCAGCTTTTGTTGGTATTCCTTGAGCACGGCCGCAAATTCGGGCTTCATGGCCAGGTTGTTGGCTTCGTCTGGATCGCTGCGAATGTCATACAGCTCGAACGGTGGTCGATGGATATATTCTTCAACGGTTCGCATGCCGTATTTGGCATCAGGTCCCTGTTGGAATTGTGCCCGCCAACTGGATGCCGCCCAGAGGTCGGTCGCAAACGGATAGTCAAGCCGATTGGCAATGTTCCAGATCAGTTTATATCGATGGTCTCGCACGACGCGCATCGGGTAGTACATCTGGATTTCATGAAACGTATGCGAGGCGAAAATAGCTTCCCAATGATCGGCTTCGGAATCGCTCAAAATGGGCAGCCAGGATTTACCGTGGTAAGATCGAAATCGATTACGCCCGGAGCGGTTGTCTTGGGGCTGATTTGGTTTCCTGTCGGGCATTTTGTCTTGCCAATATTGATCAGGATTCTGCCAGTTTCGGGGCCGATTATGCTTCAGGTCCAACGCGCCTGCAAAATCCAACAAAGACGGAGTAACATCAACGTGACTGATCAGAGCGTTCGAAAAAACACCGCGATCGGATTCATACGGATTTCTCACAACAAAAGGAACTTTCAGACCGGGATCGTAAACCGTCGTCTTTCCGCCGGCAAAAGCCATTCCATGATCGGAAGTTCGCACAATCAGGGTTTTGTCATAAAGGTCATTTTCTTTCAAAATCTCGATTAGCTTGCCGAGCCCTTGATCGATTCGGGCACACGATTGGTAGTACTGCGAAAGTTCGGATCGAGTTTCTGGCGTATCGGGAAGAAACGCAGGTACGTCAATGTCTTCGTCTTTAAAAAACACTTCCTCGACACCGGGATGAGAACTACCGTTCGGAAGGTTACCAAAAAGGTTCGGCTTTAGTTTGAGCGTGGAGCGTTCATCTTTGCCACCGCCACGATGCGGATCGCTTGTGGCGAAATATAAAAAGAATGGCCGGCTGTCGTTGCGATCGCCAACATTCTCGACAAAGTCACGACAAGCTTCCGCCATTGCAACGGGATTTCGCAGAGGCCCTTTCAAATAGGTTTCGAACCGGTAAACCTCTTCTGGAGCCACGTGATATTTGCCGATGTGTCCCGTTCGATAACCCGCCGCATTGAGCGTCCGAGGTAACGAGAGTGCGACGACGTTTGCAAAGGAAGCAAACTTGTGAAAATGATGCTGGTGACCGTATTGGCCATTTTTGTGATTATGTAGTCCAGACAAAATGACCGATCGACTGGCACTACAACTCGCCGTCGTCGCAAACGCATTCGTAAACCGGGTGCCATCAGCAGCTAACGCATCGATATTGGGTGTCACGGCAACTTGATCGCCATAACAGCCCATGGTCATCCCCTCATCGTCGGTAACAAACAGAATGATGTTCTTTTCAGCGGCGATTGTGACGTTGCATAGCCAGACGTTCAGAAAAACAAATATCAACAAACCGAGTTTTGACTCACGCATGGCGTCTTTCATTGAAAGAAATCTACTCGGAATATCGTAATTGATCATGGTGGGAGCACGCCAGACAACCTTAGCCAAGCGTTGGAGGTATTATCCATATGATACCTTCGCAACCGCAAGTTGAAAAAATCTAAAGTAAGTCCCGCTGGGCCAGCGGCCCGCGCGTCCGGTATTGATAAAGGTGATTCCAAAGTTCTCTTCGTTTAACCGCATGCCCAACGTGCTGCGATTTACCGAACCAAACTCGCGGGGC
>CAMYNE010000266.1 GCA_947259675.1 uncultured Pirellulaceae bacterium | reverse complement strand
CCGTGGTCGATCCAGTCGATGGAAAAGCAGACCACCTACTGCGCGATGGCGAAATTGGGATTTCCAGTCCCCGATACCTGGATGATTCCGCCGAAGTCTTACGACGAACACTCCGATTTGGACACGACCTTGAAGCGGTATGCACGGATGTTTGATTTGGGACGTATCGGTCAACAAGTCGGTTATCCGATGTTCATGAAGCCCTATGATGGCGGTGCGTGGAAAGGCGTCAGCCGGATCGACAATGAAGACATATTGCGAACCACCTATGAATCCAGCGGTACGTTTCTAATGCACTTGCAAAAATCGGTAGTTGGATTTGATCGTTTCGTGCGTTGCATTGGCCTTGGTCCACAGTTCCTGATGGTATCTTACGATCCCGATGCACCGCTTCATGATCGGTATCAAATCAAACACGATTTTTTGAACGATGATGAGAGATCGATTCTGGAAGACATGACGATTACGATCAATTCTTTCTTTGGTTGGGATTTCAATTCGTGCGAATCGCTCCATCGGGACGGCGTCTGGTATCCGATCGATTTTGCCAATGCATGTCCCGACTCGCAAGTTACATCTTTGCACTACCATTTCCCCTGGATCGTCATGGCGAACCTCAAATGGTCAATATTCTGTGCCGCAACTCGTCGAAAAATGCCTCGGAATCTGAATTGGGAGCCGTACTATCAGATCAATGAGAAGGATATTCCTTTTCGCGAAAAGCTCAAACAATATGCGGCCGTCGGACACGCCCGTTTACAGACCGAGCAGTTTCACGCGTTTTGTGCCCAACATCTTGCCGATTTGGAACAGGCGGTGAGGGAATATTTCAGCACGCAATCGGCTCAAGATGCCGTGCGGCAAAAAGTAGCCTCAATGTTTCCAGAACATGAAGTTGATGCATTTGCTCAGTTGTTTTGGGACCGAATTCAACAATGGCGCAAACAATCGGTTTCAACCGGTTAGTAAATCCTTGAAGCTCGCGTTGCACGTCACTTGTTGGAGACAACTTCACCCCCGGCGATGGTTGAGAGACTGCGATAAACGATTAAGTCAATTGTCTCTGATACGAATTCGACATGCCCGTCAGCAAACCCAAACTGGCTGCCGCCGGGATGCCAACTTGCAAACGCGCCGTTTTGCCGGTCGAGAACGATTCCTTGGCCGGGCAACGTGTTGATAGGATTCGTCGTTGTGCGAAGACAGTCCGCGTTCGCCAAGGCGTAATTCCAAACGTTAGAAGATTCCCAACTGTTCGGCATGATCACTTCGCCCAGAGTTGTCGTAGACGAAGTTCCGTCGAGGAATTCGCTCAAACGTCTGGTTCGTTTGTATAAGAATGCCCCATCGTTCTTGTATTTCGTGATGAACTCGTCGAAATCGGGCCCTTTCGTGCCTTGGCAAAACGCGTAGCTCGTCGTGGCGGCGCGCACGGGCAAATACACTTCATTCAATTCGTTCGTCGTGCGATCCGGGCAGTACAGGATTGGAAATCCCTTTTTAACTCCATAATATTTATTCGGGAATTCAAAGTACCAGGTAAGATCGTCAACATCACGATTCCAAAGTCCTCCGTTTCTTACATCTAACTGATCAGCAAGTGACTGTTGCTCAAGTTGCGGTAAGATACTCACGAATCCGCTGGCACCGTTCTTTTGTTCCGGAGTGAGTCCCTTCGGGCAATCAGGAAGAACACCTTCGCCCGAATCGTCGCAACCAATTCTTCCAGGAGGAAAATGACCTATCGCCGACTCATAATTGAGAATCGCCAATCCAAATTGGCGAATGTTGTTCGCACACGACGTACGTCGAGCTGATTCACGAACTGATTGAACTGCGGGCAATGTAATGCCGACGAGCACCCCAATGATCGCCATCACCACAAGCAATTCGACGAGCGTGAAACCATAAGGTCCTTTGAGATGTCTGTTTACGATCCGTTTCTGCATGATAAACCGATCTTTTTGAGTCAAATTGGCATTGGATTCGACATTCCGAATTTTTTCTCAAGATTCGCCGTTCGCCGACACATTAGTATAATGGTCATACGCTGTTTGCCCAAAAAAAGTTTCTTACAGATGGTCCAAGTATAGGGCTTTCGTCCACAAATCACATAAATTGTTAAATCCAAACGACAGCGATCGAGCGGAAATCGCGAGCGATGGTTCTGCGGCGGAATTTGCTGCGCACTATCGCGAGGCTTACAAAAAACTTACCTGCATTGCTGCCGGCGTACTGGGTCATTTCGAAGATGCCGAAGATATGGTGCAGCAAGCCGTTTCCATTGCATTAGATAAGGGCGAACGATTTCAAACGGGTAGCCATTTCGTCGCGTGGCTGTGTACAGCGGTGCGACATTGTGCCCTGAATCACCGTCGCAAGATGACTGGCAGAAAAACAGTTGCGGCTGACCCGGTTGTCATGTCGACGATGTTAGATGAGTCCAGTCGGGGTCAGCCGCTGGAGCGGGTCACGCAGGGTAAAGGCGAATTGTTGCCCGATCAACAATCGTTTGATGATCGAGTGATCCGGGCACTCCAAACGCTAACACCTGACTCGAGAAGTTGCTTGTTATTACGGATTGTCGAAAACATGAGCTACGTTGATATCGCGGCTCTCATGCAAATCCCGGAAGGGACCGCGATGAGTCATGTGCATCGTGGCAAAAAGAAGTTACGAGAACTGCTCCACCCAAGTCGTGAACGGCAAGGCGGTGAGGCATGAGTGAACGACATCGAAACGAGGATTTCGCACACGACCAACCTATGACCGACGACCAACGGCTCGAATCGTTTCTAGATGGAACCATGAACGAACAGGACCGAGCTGAATTTATTGAAGCACAAAAGGGTCGCCCTGAATTTGATATTCACATGGAACAACAGACAAGAATAGACGAGTCTCTAAGACGCATGTTCAGTTTCGCCGACGCGTCGAATGAACATGTTGCCGAAGTCACCCGCAAGTTGGCGCAACGACCGTTGGCAGAGGTCCGGCGTTCCACGATTTCGATGCCGATCGCGATTCTTGCATTTGCCGCTTCAGTTGCCTTCGTTGGAATTTCAATTTGGTGGTATTTTGGATTTGGCGCAGATCGTCCAGCGGATCCTTTTTTTCAACCAACACAATTGGTCAGTCTTTACGATGATGCCGTTAGACGTGGATTCAAGCCGTATTACGAATGCAAGGACGACGATCGGTTTGCAGAAGTTTTCGCGAATCGCCAAGGCGTACCGCTCGTGTTGGAAGATTTGCCTGAGGGAATACGCATGTTGGGATTATCGTATCCAGGTGGTCTTAGTCGCGAAACGACGGCGATGCTTTGCATTGTTGACGGCGAGCAGGCGATGGTGTTTGTCGATCGTTTGAGCGCGGATCAACCTGAATTCGCGCAGGTCGGGCCTGCCCGGGAGAAGATTTTCATTCACCGAACAGTCAAACACGATTTGGTTTTCTATGAAGTCTCGCATTTTGATACTTCACGAATCGTCAAACACATGGTGCCCGCGAAACGGTAGTTGTGTTGGCGTGTTGCCTTAGCAGATCCTAATTTATCACTACTCTTACTCTTACTCGTAATCGTACTCTTGTGACGTTTAAGGTGGCCGGAGTTTCGCGGACACAGAAGGATTAAGACGACGATTAAGACTACGACTACGATTGAGATGTAGACAAAAATCAGCTGTGCTTCGCGTGCTATTTGGATCCGTCGCCATCCGTCGATGCGCCTTGAATTAGTCCCTCTTCGACTAACTCGAGAGCGGATTCCAATCCCGCAGCCAATAAAGGATCTGCGCCCATGCTGTACGGACCGGCGTCCTGTACCAAAACATCTGGCTCAACCCCGATCCCCTCGATGGCGTCGGTATATTTAGGCATTCGAAACGTCGGAAACATCAACATGGTCTCGCTCCCGACGCTCGTAAAAGTCGCGGGGATAACGGCGCCGGCGGTTCGTTCGCCGACCACCAGCGCGAGGTTCTTCTTTTTCATGTCGTAAGCCATGACCTCTTTGGCGCTGCGGGAATATTTGTTGACCAACGCCACCACCGGTTTATCCCAGGTGGAGGTCTTTCCAGAAATCACATCGTAAATTCCAGGAAGAGCCATTCCATTGCCACCGCGACCGCGAAGATCAAAAATGAGTGCATCGCAATCGGCAAATTCAGATTCGAGCTTCTCTTTCAGAAGTTGCGCGACTCCGCCAATATGAATCATCCACAAATGGATATAGGCGATCTTTTTATCACCTGCCTCGATGATTTTTGCGCTGGCTTTCGCGGCAAGGAACGTCGAATACGCTGAAGCGGTTACGGAGACTTCGAGCTTCTCTCCCCAGCTCCGTTCGATATTCAAGACGATTTTGTCACCGTCTTCGCAAAGCAAATAATGGACGGGCGGATCGTCAAGGTACGAATCATCCGAACGCCAATCGAGTCGAGCGTGAGTATCGACTAGCTGATTGTCAATCAATACGACCCGGTCGCCCCGTTTAACACCAGCGAGTTCGGCTGGTCCGCCTTCCAGAACATTGTGTGCGAAATATTTGCCATCCAGGTTGATCAATTCAAATCCAAAAGAAGGTTGGGGGCGAGACATCAATTCCGCAATCAGTTTTTTATAGGTCGAATCAGAGAGCAGCCCGAGATGAGTAGCCGGGACGTTGGACAACAAGTCGTTTACGACTTCTCTTTGTTGTCTGAGCGTGATGGCATTTGCAAATAGCTCTTGATACCGTTCAACAATTGCGGG
>CAMYNE010000265.1 GCA_947259675.1 uncultured Pirellulaceae bacterium | reverse complement strand
TGGCCATTTCCCGGTATCGCCATCATGGGGGTTACTACGACTTCATTTATTATCGCAACCAGTGCTTTTCATCTCAACTACTATCGCAAGAGAAACTCGTCCTGAGCCGGTAAAAACCGTTTCTCTTTCACGGCACGGCACGACTTGGGTTCGTGCCCGTCGCTCCTAAATTGGTTTGTCTTAACTCGTGCGGAGACCGGGGAAACTGGCTTCCAAGTTGACGAAGCTTGCCTCTTGAACCTGCGACTTCAAAGCATCTGGGACCACTCAAGCCGATTCATTGATTTCATTTCTACGCCTGTTATATTCTGGGTTGTCAGATCACTTGATCGGAGGGGCTCCAGTGAACGTGAAAAACCCTTGCTTGAATTCCTGGCAAATGTCTTTTCGTCAAAGACGAGACTTGCCACGCTCTGCCTTCACGTTGGTTGAATTATTGGTCGTGATTGCCATCATTGGCATCTTGATTGGGATGTTGCTTCCGGCTGTTCAAGCCGTACGAGAATCGGCTCGGCGAACACAATGCCTGAACAACCTCAAGCAGATGTCACTGGCACTGCTAAATTACGAAAGCACTTTTGGCCATTTACCGCCAGGATACAGTTATCCTGCAGAAGCTTTTTGGTCGGCCTACCTGTTGCCACAAGTGGAGCAGAATAATCTTTATGAAACGATAGATCTCGAAGGCCCGTGGATAATTTCCGGCTCTGCAAATCACGACGCGTGTGCCTCCTACATTGCCTTGTTCCAATGCCCGTCGTCAGGCGTAGTCGAACACGAGTCTAATGCTCAAGGGATTGATGGCCGTGTTCCCTGCAACTACATTGCCTGTGCCAGTGGAACGAATAATCGAGAGAGCGGTGAAAAGCCGTATGTTGGCGACGATGATCCTCAGTTGTCGGATGGAATCTTTTTTGAGAACAGTGAAACGACGCTCGCTCAGATCATCGACGGCCAGTCCAATACGATCATGATTGGAGAAGCGCTTCATGATTTCACGCTGTGGGGTCAGGACTACGCCGACAGTCCAGAAGTCGTCGATCATTGGTACATCGGTTCCAACGGCCTCGGGCCATACTCCAGCGATAACTCGATCGACGTTTCCGAAGCGATTGGTTCAGCCGCATGTCCGATCAACTCCACGCAGGATGAAGACTCGCCAATCAACGACAAAGAACTTTGTTTCAGCAGCCGCCATCCTGGTGTGGCTCAGTTAGGTTACGCCGATGGTCATGCCGGCAATGTGCGAGAGACGATTGATCCGGAGGTCTTAAGTGCGTTAGGAACCCGCAACGGCGGCGAAGTCGTGTCCAGTTTCGATTGACGGCGCGTTCGCAATTTGGCGGATGAGCCAGTCTAATTCGCGCTTTTGGTGCCGGCTTCCAGGCTACACGAGGATTGTGGCGGCGAGAAGTTATTCATCGACTTGTTGATAAGTTTCAGTTCGATCGTTTGATCAACGATCCGTAGCGCCGGAACAACGCAGGGCTCGTTCCGGCCTACAAATCTGAAGCGAGCGGAAAAACAGAAGGCTTGTGCCCAACGCCCTTTCAGAAGACGATCCCGCCGCTAATCAAATAAAAAAACGCTCCGCAATGCTGCAGAGCGTTTAATGAAAGGGACGCCAGGACTGAGGTTTCGGCTCAAAAGTCGAATCGAAAACTGACGCGATCATTCCCAAACGTAATTCCACTAGTCGAACCGTATTTTCCGTATCCGTGAGGAACTTGACGATTACGGTTGCTTCCATTTGTGTATCCGTATCCCGAGTTGTATCCGTATCTCGAGTTATCGTAGCTGGTTCGATATCCTGAGTTGTAACATCCGGAATTGTAGCCGGACCGCGTTGTGGTGTAATGCGACCGATTTAGGTGGTCCTGTTTTTCCGCTCGACGGCGTATTTTCTTGACATCATTTTGCATTTTGTGGATGCAACGTTCGACTGCGTTCAAGAGACTTTTTACGTGTCGAGTATCTCCTTTGACGAAACCATGTCCATGTGACGCATGCTCTTCGATTTCGTCAAAGAGGTTTTCGACTTGGTGAAAAACTCCGTCGAGACGATTCAATTCCGCATCCAGCCGGTAAATGTTACCCTCTCGAACTGCAATCGCTTGAACTCGTGCGGCCAATCGGTTTTGCTCGTAAACGTATCTGACCAGGTCGTTATAGTGGGTCGCACGACGGTAATGCTTTGTTTCTTCCAGCAAGATCCCCGATTTGTCTTGAATGTTTGCTGCCTCGTTAACGATGCGAGAATATTCGTCGGCGGTTGCAAACGAGGTTGTTGTAAAAACTGCGATCAAGGCAACGATGCTCATTGAAAGACGTATCATGGTATTTCCCTTTCCAAGAAAAAACTGGGTCTGCCGAAAGCCGGCGAAAGGGATAAATGCAGCGGGCGTGCCAATCGATCAGTTAGGCGACTGAAAGAGCTTCAAGAAATGCTGTCTGTTAAGGGTTCTGCTATCAAACGCTCGTTTTGCATGTTTTTGGACGTGGTTCAAAAAATCGATGAACTTGCAAAAAAGCGCCCTCAATTTGATAACGGCGTCATCGTTGTGATTACGATGCTGAGTCTCCAAACAAAACAAAGTTGTATTCCGCGCCGTCGAAAAGTGTAGCAACAATTGTCCCAATTGTGTCTCCATCGCCGTGTGACTTCGTCAATTGAGACAATTGCCCCTACGCAGAACAACGTCCGTCTTAAGATCAGAGCTGGCAAAACGTATCGTCACTTGTAAGTTGTCGACAAGGGTTACGCCAGTGCAGGCGTTTTGGTTCGATCATATCGTCGGCGACATTAGGCCCCCAGCTTCCTGCGGGATAACCGTAGACCGGGATTGAGTTGTCGTTTTTCCAGGCGTCGAGAACTGGTTCAACAAACTCCCATGCGTACTCAACACTGTCACCGTGGGCGTACAACGTCGCATCGCCCTTCATGCAGTCGAGCAGCAAACGCTCGTAAGCCGCGGGAACGGCGGCGTCGGTTAATTCCGAGTAATGAAAATCCATCCCGACGTTTTTGACCGCAAAGCCCTGGCCTGGAATCTTCATTCCCACGTTCAACATCAGGCCTTCATCAGGTTGAATTCGCAGGACCAGTTGATTGTTGGCTTGGATAATTGAACTCTCTCTTTTGAACAGTGTGTGGGGAGGCTGTTTAAACGTGATAACGACTTCTGCGACTTTAGTGGGAAGACGTTTGCCGGTACGGACGTAAAAAGGAACATCAGACCAACGCCAGTTATCAACAAAAAACTTCATTGCCACATAAGTTTCAGTCTTCGAGTCCTTGGGCACACCTTCTTCGTCGCGATAACCGTTGACCATTTCGCCTCCGACGTCAGAGGCCAAGTATTGTCCACGAATCACGTTGTTGATTACGTCTTCGTTGTTCAGTGGCCTTAACGATCGGAAGAGTTTGACTTTTTCGCTTCGGAATGCGGCGGCCGTCGGCGATATCGGAGGTTCCATCGCGACGTGCGCGACAACTTGCAAAAGATGGTTTTGCAACATGTCCCGTAATGCACCTGATTTGTCGTAATAGCCGCCTCGGCTTCCGACGCCGATGTCTTCGGCTGAAGTGATTTGAACATGGTGAACGTAATTTCGATTCCAGAGTGGTTCGAAAACACCATTGGCAAATCGAGTCACCAGCATGTTCTGAACCGTTTCCTTGCCGAGATAATGATCGATTCGATAAATCTGATCTTCATCGAAGTATCGTTTGACGCTCGAATTAAGCGCTTTGGCTGATGCGAGATCGTAACCAAAGGGTTTTTCGATTACGAGTCGACGCCAGCCGTTTTTTTCGCAGTTGAGACCATGAGCTGCCAGACAGGCTGGAATGGTCTCGTACAACGAGGGTGGCGTCGACAAGTAGAAAATGCAGTTACCTTTCGTTTGGTATTGTTCGTCCAACGCCTTCAGGCGCGACGCGACCTTGCCGTAGTCGCTGGACTCCAGCGTATTGACGGATTGGTAATACAGTTTTCTTGCGAACTCGCTAAGCGTTGAATCGTCGTCGCCGTTGAATTCAAGATGGTCGTTTGAAAGAAAAACTTTTTCTCGAAATGCTTCGTCGCTGTACTCGCTACGACTGACACCAAGCAGAGCAAAATTTTCAGGCAGCAGTCCGCTCTTGTGCAAATCGAAAATCGCCGGAATCAGCTTCCGTCGAGCCAAATCACCGGAGGCACCGAAAATTACAAAGATCAGCGGTTCCATTTTCATTCCTGTTTATTTTTGTCGTGAAAAACAGCTGCCAAACCAGGGTCGTTGATCGTCCGAGGCACGCGGAGGTCATTGTATCCTTGTTATGGCATCCAAAGGGAGGATACTAATTGGACATCGCTATATTCTTGTTTAGCCACGAGCAGAGCTGGAAGCCATTCCAAAGCGATCTGTCAAAAAAATTCATCGGAACCACTGGAGATACAGGATGTTTGATTTCGGGATGGTCGGCTTGGGTGTCATGGGACGCAATTTTTTGCTGAATGTTGCCGATAGCGGGTTTTCAATTATCGGATTGGACAACAATCCCGCGAAAGCGGCGGCACTCCAAAATGAAAGTGAAGTTGGCGAAGTCGAGGGCACAACTTCAATGGAGGAGTTTGTTAAGAGCCTGATAACGCCTCGAAAAATAATGCTCCTTGTTCCGGCTGGCAAGATCGTCGATGCCGTGATTGACGACTTGTTAAAGTTCGTTGAGCCGGGCGACTTGATCATCGACGGTGGAAACTCATTTTT
>CAMYNE010000264.1 GCA_947259675.1 uncultured Pirellulaceae bacterium | reverse complement strand
CCAACCCAGAATAATTCCATGATGATTAACAGACTTCTAGCCACGCTCACCATCGTTCTTTCGGTAACTGCACTGCCTGCATCGACAGTTGGCGACCTCGTCATATACGAAATCGATGGCAATGCTCGGGTAACTCATTCAACGTTGGGGGTGTTTGCAAATGAGTCCTTCAACATTGTTTTTGAAATCGACGATAATCAAATCGATTTGTTGCCGGGCGATCCGCAACGTGGTGGTTTTAACATGGGAATAGCCAGGATATCAGTTCCGACCTTGGGATTGAATGATGAAATCTCGCCGAACGTTACTGGGCTCGTATTGGTTGATACGACCACCGAGAGATTTAGACTGGTAGATCCGACAGACTTTTTCGGAAGTACAGCGATTGGATTGGAATGGAGTACGAGCGGCGCAATTGATGACCCAAACGTGATCGCAACCTTGAATCCGGTGCCGCCCCCCAACGTGGCATGGGGTGGACTTGACTGGCAGCTAGGTACGGGAGATACACTCACCTTGAGTAACATTTCTAACGTGACCATTCAAAGTCGTTCCGTCGTTGTGCCGGAAGGCAACTCCATGTTAGTCTTGATTTCGTTAATCGTACCAACGCTTTTCCGAAAGCGTTCCCGCAAGTGGCTGGATTCCGAGTAGTGGGTTAACTGTTGTAATTGGGTACTCCTGCCCGACAACAGATCGTCAGAGTGGCATCCGAATTTTGAATCGCCCTCCCACGGCGTTCTGGCTTGTGCGGCATTCTGGCTTGCCTGGGATCGTTTCGAGCAAAGTCCGGCCGCGTTCAGGTGGCCACTCAATTTTTCTTTTTGGGACGCGGAATTTGCGAATTCCTTCGTCGACCGCGTCGGCCCCTGCGGTATCCCGATTTGGATTCTTTAACAGACGAAACTGGTTTGCCAATCGAATCCTGCATCTGACTGATTTGATCTCTCAGCTTGGCGGCCCGTTCAAAGTCCAGATCGTCGGCCGCCGTCAGCATTTCGTTTTGGAGCTCGGCAATGTATTCCTTGGTGACGTACTGCGTATCGTCGGATCGTCCAATCGCTTCATTTGCGTCTCGATGAGCTTTCAAATCCGATTCGATACTGGCAACCAAATTCTTTTGAATGGTTTGTGGCGTGATCCCGTGCTGTTCGTTGTACAAAGCCTGGAGTTTACGGCGACGGTCGGTTTCCTCGATCGCGGTCTTCATTGCCTGGGTCATTTTGTCGCCATACAAAATCACTTTGGCGCGGACATTCCGAGCCGAACGGCCGATGGTTTGAATCAGTGACGTTTCGCTGCGAAGAAATCCCTGTTTGTCGGCGTCCAGAATCGCCACCAACGAGACTTCAGGAAGGTCAAGTCCTTCCCGTAATAGATTGACGCCGACGAGAGTCTGAAACTTGCCTACCCGCAAATCCAACAATAGTTCAACCCGTTCAAATGCACCGAGTTCGCTGTGCAGCCACTTACAGGCGACCCCGTTTTGGCAAAGGTACGCCGATAGGTCCTCAGCCAGTTTTTTTGTGAGGGCAGTCACGAGGACTCGGTCTCCCATTTCGGCCCGCTCGCGAATCTCTCCAAGAAGATGATTGACTTGTCCTCGTGCCGGAACGACTTCAATTGTGGGATCGAGAAGACCGGTCGGCCGAATGACCTGTTCAACGATTTCTCCACCTGTTTTTTCCAGCTCGTAGTCGCTGGGTGTTGCCGAGACATAGACGACTTTATGAATCTTGTTTTCCCATTCTTCAAATTTCATCGGGCGATTATCAAGTGCGCTGGGTAAGCGGAAACCGTGTTCAACCAATGTTGTCTTGCGACTTCGATCGCCAGCATACATTGCACGAACTTGAGGAACCGTTACATGAGACTCGTCGATGAACAGCATGAACTCTTTTGGAAAAAAATCGTACAGCGTCTCGGGGGTCTCGCCCTCTTTGCGCCCGGCCAGGATCCGACTGTAGTTTTCAATCCCGGGGCAATGGCCAACATGCTGCATCATCTCGATGTCGAAACGCGTCCGAGCGTTCAATCGTTGGGCTTCAAGCAGTTTTCCCTGTTCGCGAAAAAATTCCAAACGGGCGACCAGTTCCTGTTTTATTTCTTCGATCGCATTTTTGATGCGATCTTCCGACGTAACGAAGTGTTTCGCTGGATAAATGAATAACTGGTCGTGTCTCGATAATGTCTCACCCGTCAATGGATTGATGATTGCCAACTGTTCAACCTCATCGCCCCAGAATTCGATTCGAAAAGCATATTCTTCGTAGGATGGCCAGACTTCCACACAATCGCCCCGGACGCGGAATTTTGAACGTTCAAAAGCGATGTCGTTTCGCTGATATTGAATATCGATCAATTTGCTGAGCATTTCATCTCGATCATTGGTCTCACCTTTTTTGAGAGAGACCACCATCTTGCGATAGTCTTCTGGAGAGCCCAATCCATAAATCGCTGAAACGCTGGCGATAATAATGACGTCGCTCCGACTTACCAGGGAGCTTGTTGAAGCAAGGCGCAAGCGATCAATCTCATCGTTTATCGAAGCGTCTTTCTCAATATAGATGTCTCGCTGCGGGATGTAGGCTTCGGGCTGGTAATAATCGTAATAGCTGACGAAGTAGTGAACTGCATTGTTGGGAAAAAACTCTTTGAATTCGGAATAAAGTTGCGCGGCAAGCGTTTTGTTATGCGAAATTACCATCGTCGGCAATTGCATTGCCTGAATCACGTTGGCCATGGTGAACGTTTTTCCAGATCCCGTAACGCCCATTAGCGTTTGGTGTTTTTTGCCGTTTCGAAATCCTGCGATGAGCGATTCGATTGCCTGAGGCTGATCGCCAGCGGGTTCAAAGGGCGCACAGAGTTTGAACATTGAAGTCCATCAAATAGAAAGGCGAGAATAAACACATCCGTTCATTCTATTCGTTGGCATCACTTTCGATAGGAGCCAAAAAACCCTTGAGTCGGTCGAGTTTGGCTGGACCGATTCCAGATACGTTGATTAATGTTTGGTGGTCCGAAAATCGCCCGTTCTGTTCTCGATAATCCACGATCGCGTTTGCAAGCTTGGGGCCGATCCCGGGCAGGTTCGCAATTTCCGGCCACTCGGCAGTATTGATATCGACCAGGTATTGCGTCTTTTGATGGCCGATTCGATCGATATCAATCAGGCCATTTTCCAGATACGCACGATGCGAAAAGTAGAAAATCATACCCGCAATGGAAAGCGCCAAAACGAACGCCACCGCCGCTTGATCATACGATCGAAACATGAGCTGGTATCGGTAGTACCAAGGCTCCAAGTTCTTCGGATCATCCGGCGTTGGATAAGATTTGTTCGTCATGACACACGACGCGAGTAGATGAGATCTACAAAAGTATCGCGTCACGATCCCAGGCCATCAAGCATCTGCAAGCACTATTCCAACGCAAAAAACGTAGACGAATGCCACAGATTGACACAGATTCAATTCGTAAATCGTGCCGTATTACTGGGAAACCAGAAAGTCAGTGCGTTTCGACGTCAATTCTGAGTTTGACCGGGAGGCGATTATGGCCTGCCACCATTCCATTCGGTCGAAGTGATTACGCCATCACCGTTGGCGTCTTTGGCTTGAAATTCAGCCAGCACATCCCCGTCCCATTCCTTCGAGAATTCGTGCATTTGGACCTGTCCGTCAAAGTTGGTATCAAGCCCTGAAAACGAGCTCCGCGATCTTGAACTGGAGGAATAGGAGCCGCGCGATCGTCTTGGTCGATCGGCGTTTTCATCACGTGTTTGCTTTAACGCTTCCGGTGAAGTTTCAGTTTGAGCTGTCTTGTTGACGCTTGTTGAAGCTCCGGACACAAAACTCGTGAGCTCCTCCGACGTAATAAACCCGTCACCGTTCATATCCGCATCGGGTGGTCGGCGCATTTTCCCAATTTCGCCCTTGTCCAGTCTGCCATCTTTGTTTTGATCGTATTGTGTCATCAATCCTTTGGCGTACTTGGCATAGCGATCGGACCCTGAATTGTAAGCGGGAGTAGATGACGGCCTGGCAACGCGCAGCGTTGATCGAGTTGGAGCAGGTCTGCTTCGTGAGGACGAAGTTACGGTTGTCCGCGATTGAGAAGCCCGCATCCGCGCTGCGGCACTGGCACGCATTGCCTCTTCTCTTGCCCTTGAAGCTGAACGGGCGTTTTGATCTCGCGACGATGAAGATCGAGAACGGTTTGCGTCTCGATCTCTTGCGAGATACCGTTCAGCCAACTCGATCTTAGATAGAGTTCCATCTCGATTCGTATCGGAAGTTTGGGCCGGTGGATTGCCCCACCTGGCGGCTTTAATTTCTTGCGGATCGAGAGCACCGTTCTTGTTCCGGTCATATCCTTGGAGTGTGCGATTAACTAATTCCATTACGCGTTTCCCATATTTGGATTCCATGGAAACCGCATCGGTCGCGGTAGACGAAGTCCCGTCAAAGCCAGCGACGTTGGCAGGTTCTTTTTCAATTCCGAATCCGGGAACTTTGCGAATGACCTTGTTGCTAGAGGCCTTCGCAGTTTCAGCCTTCGTTTGCGTGTCCCTAAACTTGCGAAGAATCTTACTCAAACTAATTGGCTTCGAAGTATCAAAACCTTGCGACTTAAGGTAGTTCGATGCCTGGCCCACCATTTCGTCCGGCTCGAGGATTTCGTTGCGATTTCGATCCAGGCGTTCCAGGAATCTCGCGACTCGACTTGCCGTGTCATCGGATCGTCGTCTC
>CAMYNE010000263.1 GCA_947259675.1 uncultured Pirellulaceae bacterium | reverse complement strand
AAGATTCCCTGAGCCCCATTTATCGCCTGTAGCGGATCATCGGCGTGATGGATGGAGCGAATTTTGATTCCAGTCGGCTCAAATGCGTCCGCGACCAGTGCTTCATATCCACGACGGTCGGCCAACGCGTAGGGCACAAACAACACCTCATCGACGCCTGCGAAATGTTCGGAAATCGCCTCCCTGCAAAATTCGAGAAAACCCGATCCGTGAACGCGGGAACTGGAAATCAACAAAAGCCTTCTCATTGGTACCCTCCCCTGAAATTCCTGTTTTAGCTAATATCTTAACGAACCAGTTAACAAAAAATTGATCGTTCAGGTAAGCACCTGCACGAAAGGCCCCAAATGAACACTGCCGAAGCAAAAACGTTAGATTTCGTTCGTCAAATCGTCGTCGACGACATTGAATCCGGCAAAAACGGTGGACAAGTTCATACTCGGTTTCCACCGGAGCCGAATGGTTATCTGCATATCGGGCACGCCAAATCCATCTGTCTGAATTTCGGTATCGCAAAACAGTACGGCGGTAAATGCAATCTGCGGTTTGATGATACCAATCCCGAGAAAGAAGAGACCGAGTTCGTCGAGTCGATCCTGGAGGATGTACGGTGGCTTGGTTTCGAATGGGACAATCTGTACTACGCCTCGGATTACTTTGACCAGCTCTATGAGATGGCGATCAAGCTGATCAAAGCCGGCAAAGCGTTTGTCTGCGATCAAACCCTGGAAGAGGTTCGTGAATATCGGGGCGGATGGAATAAAGAAGGCCGCGACAGTCCGTTTCGAGATCGTACCGTCGAAGAGAATCTCGATCTCTTTGAGCGAATGAAAAACGGAGAATTCAAAGACGGCGAAAAAACGTTGCGCGCAAAAATCGATATGAACTCGTCGAATATGAACTTGCGCGACCCCGCGATGTATCGAATTCGGCATACCGAACATCATCGCACAGGCGACAAATGGTGCATCTATCCAACCTATGACTGGACGCACGGTCAAAGCGATTCGATTGAAGGCATCACTCATTCGATTTGCACGCTGGAGTTTGAAATCCATCGCCCGCTTTATGACTGGTATCTCGAAGCCTTGGAAATTCACCATCCTCAGCAAATCGAGTTTGCCCGGCTGAATCTGATGAACACCGTGATGAGCAAGCGAAAATTACTTGAGCTTGTACAAGGCGGTTACGTCTCCGCTTGGGATGATCCGCGCATGCCCACGATCAGCGGATTTCGACGGCGGGGATTTACACCGGAATCGATACGCGATTTTTGTGACCGAATTGGAGTTACGAAAACCAACAGCATGACCGATCTGGCTCAACTGAACCTGAGCATTCGGGATCACTTGAACAAAATTGCCCCGCGTCGAATGTGCGTACTCGATCCACTCAAGGTCGTCATCGAGAATTATCCAGAAGGTGAATCTGAAGTGAGAAGTGCGATCAACAATCCGGAAGATGAAACTGCCGGTACGCGTGAGATGCCGTTTGGCCGCGAGTTGTATATTGAACGCAGTGACTTCATGGAAGACGCGCCCAAAAAGTTTTTTCGGCTGACAGTTGGTCGCGAGGTTCGATTGAAATACGCTTTTTTCATTAAATGTCATGAAGTGATCAAAGATGAATCAGGCGTGGTCATTGAACTTCGCTGCACTTACGATCGGGAAACGGCGGGCGGCAAAGCTCCCGACGGTCGAAAAGTCAAAGGCACGATCCATTGGGTCTCGGCAGAGCATGCGGTCAACGCGGAAGTTCGATTGTATGACGTACTTTTTGAAGCAGAGGATCCGAGCGACGTTGCTGAAGACACGGATTGGAAAGAAACGATCAATCCCAATTCGTTGATTCTCATGAACAACAGTAAACTCGAGCCTTCATTGGCGGAAGCCAAGCTGGGCGATCGTTTTCAGTTCGAGCGCAACGGTTATTTTTGTGTCGACAGAGACTCAACAGCGGACAAACTGGTCTTCAATCGCACCGTCACATTGAAGGATGCCTGGGCGAAAGAAAAGGCCAGAAAATAGTCGACATTTGTCAAATACGGTTGGCGGATTACTCCCGTCTGATTGATTGACAACAATTGCAACATGCCAAGCTCCTGCGATAATTGAGTGCTAAATTCAATTCAAGGTAGCAGCAATGTCCGAACGCAGGTCACTTAGATTTCCGATTACACTTGGCGTCACCATGATCGTCGTGATCGTGGCGATGATTATCGGGTGGATCGGGTTGACGGTATTCAATGCCATGCGAGACCCACCTCAATCGTCGCTTCACTGGGCATTACTGACGGTTGGTACCGGATTCCTCGCCTTTGTCTTGGTCGGGGTCGTGATGTATCTGATCTTGTCCATCAAAGCGATCAATCTCAACCGCCGTCAATCCAATTTTATTGACAGCGTAACGCACGAACTAAAAACACCAGTCGCTTCATTGAAGCTTTATCTGCAAACGATCAACCGTCGACAGATTACCGATCGAGAGCGAGCGCAATTCAACGAAATCATGATGGATGATGTGGAACGGCTGGATCGCTTGATCAACCACATGTTGGAAGCAGCCGCCATCGATAAGCCAAAAGACGAAAGCGAATTAATCGATATTGACCTAGCCGATTTACTCCGCGACGTGGCGAAGTCTGTGTGCACGCGGTATCGCGTCGATCCGAACACGATTCAGTTGGACTTGACTCCATTTATGATTCGCGCTCCACATTCCGACAGTGAGATGATCTTCAGGAATTTGATTGACAACGCTGTGAAGTATTCGGGATCGCCGCCAGTGGTGAAGGTAATCATGAGGATCCATGAAGATCTGGCCATCGTTTTGATCGAAGATAACGGACCGGGAATTCCCGCAGAATTGCGACGAAAGGTATTTGGTCGTTTTGTGCGACTTGGAAAAGAACTTGAACGCGAAAAACCCGGAACAGGATTAGGGCTATATATCGTTCGCACCCTTGTCAGAAAGCTCGGAGGCAAAGTCCGCGTAGTGGATCGGGCTTCAAACACAGGCACGGTTTTTGAAGTTCAATTGACGGGCCGTTGCTTGCCGGCAAAAAATGGGCAAGATTCGGTCGTCATTGCGGAAACAGACGGGGCAGAACTCAAATTACCCAGTAACATCTAGTCCTCCAAATTTGATTTACGGAATTGGGAAATGAATAGGGAAGCACAACATATTCTAGTTGTCGAAGACGAAGAGCATCTCGCGATTGGCATTAAGTTCAACTTGGAGGCCGAGGGTTTTCGCGTGACAGCAGTCGGTAATGGCCCCACCGCGCTGAAAACGATCGAGTCGAAAGAGGACCGAGTTGATTTGGTTGTTCTGGACTTGATGTTGCCAGGTATGAGTGGCTATGACGTTTGTGAAAGGTTGAGGGAACTAGGCGAGAACATGCCGGTCCTGATTTTGAGTGCTCGAACTTTGACCGAAGATCGCACTCGCAGCTTTGACGTCGGTGCAAATCAGTTTTTGACCAAACCCTTTGAGCTGGATGAACTGATCAGTCGCATCAAGAACTTGTTGGCAAGTTCCAGCCGAGTGTCGCATCAAAACGATGTCGCTTCGTCGAACTCGATTGTTGAATATGAATTTGCAGATTCGACAATTAACTTTGATACTTACCAGATTATTGTGCGCGGCAAACATGTTCGCTTAACACAACTTCAAATTAGAGTTCTGAGATACTTCATCGAAAATGAGGGCCGAGTCATTCCGCGGACCAAGCTGCTTGAAGATGTTTGGGGAATGCCTGGCAGCATTAATACCAGGGCGCCCGACCAGATTATTCGTCAGTTGCGCAAGACATTTGAGCCGGATCCCGCGAATCCCATCCACTTTCTGACGATTCGAGACGCCGGCTATCGGTTTATTCGTGGGTAACGGGTAAGCCTTCATATTTTGAGTTCTCTGGCCTGCAACTGTCGCTCGGACGGCAACTTTACTTTCCAGGCCAACCCGAAAAGTTGTAGCCCCCGAATGATGCACCAGCTCAGATCGAATTGATACCATTTGAGGCCATGCTTGGCGGATGTCGGAAAAGCGTGGTGATTGTTGTGCCAACCTTCCCCGTGTGAGAAGTAACCAAAAAACAGGTTGTTACGAGAATCATCCGAAGATTGGTAGTGTTGCTTTCCAAAGATGTGGCAGATCGAGTTAATCGACCACGTCATATGGTGCGAAAGACAAATCCGGGCGAGTCCGCCCCAAATGAATCCAAGAATCGCTCCCTGGATCGACCAGGTGACCAATCCACCAATGAACAAAGGGATGATGAACGAAGCAAAAACCCACCACCCATAGTTCTTGTCGATCGAAACCAGTAGCGGGTCATGCATCAGATCAGGAACGTACTTTGTGCGTTCGTTACGATCCCAATTATTTTTGAACATCCATCCGGCGTGGGAGTGCCAAAATCCTTTGATCTTGTTCCAAACGCCTTTGCCTTCGAGGCTTGGAGAATGAGGGTCACCGTGATGATCGCTGAATTGATGGTGTTTACGATGGACCATACACCAATCAAGTGGCGAGCCTTCCACCGACAGCGAACCGAGCGCCGTCCAGAACGCACGAATTGCATCGGTGGTTTCAAACGAGCGGTGGGTCAGCATACGATGAAACCCGATGGTGACACCAAGTCCCGTTAAATACCAACCGCCGATCAGCATGGTTAGATTCAGCCAGCTCATCATCTCCCACTGCCAGGCTAACGCGATTGCAATGATCATTCCCAACAACGGAAAGATCATCATCGACAACA
>CAMYNE010000262.1 GCA_947259675.1 uncultured Pirellulaceae bacterium | reverse complement strand
TCTGGAGAACGCCTATCGCCGGAGGCTACGCCGGTCCCGCGGTGGTCGGCAATCGCCTCTTCGTTACGGACTACGTGAAATCGAAAGGCGACAACCGACCCAATCCTGGCAGAAGAAGTGAACTGAAGGGTACCGAAAGAGTTCTTTGTTTGGATGCGACAACTGGAAAAGAAATCTGGAAACATGAATACCCGTGTGACTATAGCATTTCATATGCGTTTGGCCCGCGAGCTACGCCAACGGTAGACGGAAACCACGTTTATACTCTTGGTGCTGAAGGACATCTGAATTGCTTGACGGTCGACAACGGTGAAGTCGTTTGGGCCAAGGATTTGAAGACAGAATACAACCTCAAAGAAGCACCCATGTGGGGCTTTGCGGCCCATCCGCTAATTCATGGCGATATGCTTTATTGTCTTGTTGGTGGCAAAGGGAGCGTGGCCGTTGCCTTCGACAAAACAACTGGAACAGAAAAATGGCGAGCCCTCTCGGCAAAAGACCAGGGCTATTGTCCTCCGACGATGATTAATGCCGGTGGTGTGGACCAACTTTTGATTTGGCACGCAAAGTCGCTTAACAGTCTCAACCCGGCCACTGGCGAGGTTTATTGGTCTTTCGACCTCAACCCGGCGTACGAAATGTCAATCATCGCTCCCATCAAACATGGGGATTATTTGTTAACGACAGCTCTACAGGGCAAATCGTTATTGTTGAAACTTGATGCAGACAAGCCCGCCGCGAAAGAAGTTTGGCGCAATAAAGGAATACACCCCGATCACAATCCGCCGATTATCGTCGATGGGCACATCTATGGTGTCGACGTAAAGGGTCAACTGCGTTGCATCGAACTCTTATCAGGTGAACGCGTTTGGGAATCGCTTGCCACGACTGCCAACGGTCGTCCGCTTTCTTCGACGACCGGTTTCATCATCAAAAACGGTGACAAATACTTTCTCGTCAACGAGGTCGGCGAATTGATCCTGGCCAAGATGTCACCTGCGGGATTTGAAGAGCTCGGTCGAACCAAAATGCTTGACCCAACCAGTTCCACCAGCGGGCGAAAAGTCGTTTGGAGTCATCCGGCGTTCGCCAATAAATGCGTTTTTGCCCGAAACGACAAAGAAATCGTGTGCATCTCGCTGGCGAAGTAACGACCGATTTTGAAGGCCACAGGTATATGGCGATAACGACAGTTCAAGGCGAGGTGGCCGAAGAACAGGCTGGTCGAATCGATCTCTACGTTCGAACCCTTGTCGAACTTTCTCGGAGCAAGTTGAAAGGACTATTCGCACACGGCTGCGTAAGTCTTAACGAACTTCCGTGTGCTGATCCCGCGACTCGCGTTAGCGTCGGTGACTCGGTCGTTGTCACATACGATCCGCACCAAGGCTATTCGGCCAGGAAACGGCCCTGGAGCGATCGAACATTTGAAATCGTTCACGAAGACGAACACTTGCTTGTGATCAACAAGGCTGCGGGAGTATTATCGGTCCCGACGAAAAAAAAAGAACCAAACACTTTGGTGGAGCGCGTTACATTTTATCTAAGTCGCAAGAAAAAAAACCATGAAGCTTTATTGATTCACCGTCTCGATCGAGGAGTCAGCGGCGTGATGGTATTTGGCAAAACACCGGATGCCGCGAAAGAACTAAGAGTGCAATTTAGCAGTGATCAGCCCAAACTGGTCTTTGTCGCGATTGTGCATGGCGTTGTAAAACAAGATTCGGGCACGATCGAGTCCTACCTGGCAACCCACAAAAACTTGAATCGGTATTCCATCCAGGATGAACAGAACGGTGTTCACGCCATTACCAAATTCAAAGTCTTGAAGCGGATGAAAGATGCGACCTGCATCGAAGTGGAATTGGTGACGGCGCGACGGCATCAAGGGCGAGTTCACCTTTTTGAAGCTGGCCACAAGGTTCTTGGCGATCCTCGGTATGGAGATTCGCAACACCCACACGAGCGATGGCAACGAAAGCGGCTGGCCATGCACGCAATTTCTTTGACGTTCGTTCACCCCGATAGCGGCCAGGGAGTTACGTATACCAGTGAATTGCCAACTCCGATGAAGAAGTTCCTTCGAGGCGGTTAGTACAACTCGCAGCTGAATTCATGAGATTCCAGCTTACTTGTGGCTTCAAGAGAATTCAGTGTCCGGTTTTTTGTGCCGCCTCTTCCATATGTTCGCTACCGATAAGTTTCCTGGCCATTGTACCAACCGTTAGTCCCTGCACGATAATCGAGAACACAACGACACCATATGTCACCGTTAAAAACAAATCACGGTTCATTTCGGGGCGGAGACTCAACGCTAATGCAATCGAAATACCGCCTCGCAAACCACCCCAGGTCATAATCGTGGTCGTGTGAGGCACAAAGTCCAGTTTTTTCGCAAAGAATCGGACAGGTACCAATAGCGAAAAGAAGCGCGAAAAAAGGACGATGAGGATCGCCATCAAAGCAGCGTAGCAAAAATCCAGGTTAAAGGTGATGACCAGCAGTTCAAGTCCAATCAGCACGAACAGAATGCTGTTCATTAACATGTCCATGAGTTCCCAAAACTTGTTGACGTATTCTTCAGTTTGGCGAGACATGGCGGTTCCCCGGACGGTGTCATTCCCGACTATCAGCCCGGCCACAACGATCGCCAGCGGCGCAGACAGCTCCAACCAAATTGCGAGTGAGTAACCGCCCATCACGCACGCCAGCGTGATCATGACTTCGATTTCGTAGTCGTCAATTGAACGCAACAACAAAAAAGTACAGTAACCAAGAATCAAACCAAGCAGAATACCGCCGATCACTTCCTGACCGAATAGCCGAAGTACGCCGGTAATCGATGCTGCTCCGTGCCCATTGTCGTCAGCTTCTCCGTGAGCAACCTCATCCGCCGCAACTTCATTCGACGCAGCTTCATGATCAGCCTCGGCAACTGCGGCCACGTTTTCCGCCGCTTTTTCAATCTTACCGCCGCCGTCTTTTTGGGTCGCGGATGCGACCGCCAACAGAGTCATAAAAACGACAACGCCTACGCCATCGTTAAATAACGACTCGCCAACAATTTTCGTCTCAAGTATTTTTGGGACACCTGCTTTTTTGAGAATTCCCAGCACGGCGATCGGATCGGTAGGCGAAATCAGGGCGCCAAACAACAGGCAATGCATGTACTCCGGTTCAATTCCAATCAAACGAAAACCGAAGTAGGTCAGAGTCGCACACAAGAATGTTGAAACCAGCACTCCGACCGTCGCAAAGACAAGAATTGGCCAACGTTGGACCCTCAACTGATCGAAATTAGTATGTAACGCCCCAGCAAAGAGCAGGAATCCAAGCATCGCATCGAGCAAGACCGTTTCGAAGTCGATATGACCGATCAAGTTTTCTGCGGCATTAAGCAATCGATTTGTAAATAAAGTGCTACTAAACAACACCAACGTAAATACAATTGCGATGACCATCAGGCCGATCGTATTGGGCAACTTAAGAAATCGGACATTGATGTAGCCGAACATCGCCGAGAGCGCGATGACAATTGAAGCAATTGTAAAGGGATCATCCATGATTGTGGTTGAGCCTGAGAATCGTTTTTGCGCCGGGATCTCTGGTTATCATCTGGCAAATTCGTTTCGCATGCAACAGATTTACGCCACGGTAACTGAATTCATGTGAATTTAGCGGTAGCCGTATTCGACCAACTGTACGCACTGTAGCTGTCGCCGAGAGAATTCAGAGTCCGATACCTGGCCCGCATTTCTCACAAGTCGTAGGCCGGCAACGAGCAAACGTCGTAATTGCCGGAACTGCAGCCGCTTTTCTGGAAACAACGCAAAAATAGTTTGCAAGTCGAATTAGTAGCGTTTGCGCTGTTCCGGCAAGCACATACGCGACTTTGTTCCGGCCAACGTGAGAAATGCGGGCTAGTTCTCTTTTTTCACCGACATCTCCATCGGCGTATCGTCTCGATTCGCCCATTCCGACATCGAGTCATCGTATAATTTCACGTTGGAGTGACCTAATAGTTCGGTCAAAACAAACCATGGCGGGGCGGCGTGCAACCCTTCGTTGCAATAGGTGATTATTCCTTTGTGGCTTGTGGCACCCGACGAGTCGTAGAGTTTTTTGAGTTCCTCAACTGATTTGAATGTGCCATCATCATTGAAGTTGTCCTTCCAGACAATGTTTTTTGCGTTGACGATGTGGCCTTTGCGTTTATGTTCCTTTTCATTGTGATAGGCTTTGCCGGGCAGCTCACCGGTATATTGTTTCGTTAGTCGGCCATCAATCAAAACACAATCCTCGTCTTCAAGATTAGCTTTGACGGCCGCCAAGTTTGCATATTGACTCGTATCGTGGTCGCCCGTCACATACCGCGTCGGTTTGATCTTGGGAACTTCCCGTGTAAATCCGCGTCCCGATTGCACCCAGCCCTTGCGCCCGCCATCCAGCAACTTGATATTTTTGTGCCCGTAGTATCGCAACGTCCAAAACATGCGTGCGCTAAGGCGGCTGCTCAGATTATCGGTTAAAACGATGGTTGTGTCTTTCGTAACGCCCAAACGGCTGAGCAGTTTTTCAATTTGCGCTTTTGGCGGCAGATTGAAACGATCCGGATGTTTCGGATCGGTGATTTCCGTTCGCCAGTCGATAAAAACTTCGCCCGGAATATGGGCGAGCTCGTATTGCTCCTGTTTTTGCCCGAGACCAATCAGCCGAACATCAGGGCTCTTCGCGTTCTTTTCCAGCCACTCAGGGTTCACCAATACGTC
>CAMYNE010000261.1:3804-8573 GCA_947259675.1 uncultured Pirellulaceae bacterium | reverse complement strand
TTCCGTTCAGAGACTTTTGCCACCCGATAAAGCAGTCGAATCAGGATTTCGTCATTGAGATTAAGGGGATGATTGTCCTCAACTTCTGATCCTTGACTGACGGACATCCCCGATAGCAAAATCGGGGATTCCGCTTGTTCCTGCCCCGACGCATAACTCGAGGTGGACAACCAAAGCAAACCAATCACCAATGAGACCAGCGATCTCCTGTTAGTCATTTGATTCTCCCGGCGCGTGTGGATTGTCGTCTTGGGAGCCGTACAACGACTGGACCTTTTCCAAGTCCGTTTGGATCCGAGGATCGTTTTTCAAACCGCCCAGTGCCTTGGAGATCTGTTCCTGTGTTTTCTGTCCTGGCACGAACCGGTGAGTTTTTGATCCGACAAAGGCAAACCAGGCGATAATCCCGGCCACGATTGGCATCAGAAGGAAAAAACACCAAGTCGCCCAGGTTGGCGGCGTCCAGGCATCGACGCCGATTTGTTTGTTGACCGGATTCCATTCGAATGACTGGGCGAGCAACAAGGGACAAGTCTCGACCCGGTCGTTGGCAGCCCTGTATGATCGAATTTTGAAAAACACGCCATCAACTTTCAGGCGTTCATTCATTTCAACCAAATCGGTACTTACTGCTGGAAACCCCACCGGAAGTTCGAGGGAGTAAACACAATAAGGCGCAACATTGGTATCTGCGGGGCGCACCCAAAGAACAAAGTAGTGATCGATGCCAATTTCGTTTTCTTGGACGTTTAACCGTCTGGCAGATCGAACCCACCCGTTAATCGTCACGGTTTTGCCTCGGTAAACCTCTGGCTGGCTGGCGAGTTGAATATGCGTTACCGGAATTGAATCTTGTGGCCGAAGGCTCATTGCCCGCTCCCAGGACAATAGCCACGCTGAGCCCTCATTTGTCCGATTAAGAGCTGTTCCGTCTTCCACCTGGTCGAGGGCCAATGTATTCAAGAATTCTGTGAGTATTCGATTCGCTGTTTGCTGAGCGAGCGTGATGTCTTTGCCGTCCAGGGTCAACTCCCAAGATGGCCTGATTTTGTCATTCCAAAACTCTCTGGATTTCTCCAATTCAGCCAGTAACTTTTGTTTCTGCTTCGAGTCGTCGGAAAGAAAAGAAATCTGTTCACCCAGCCGATTGTGGAATTGATCTCGTTTGGAATAAATCTTAGTCACGAGTTGTCCAAAACCAGCGGTCTGCTCCGGCTCGATTGGAGTTCGATCGCTGACGGCCCTCAAGAATTGAAAAAGAGCGCGCTGTCCACTTATCTCAAGAGATGCAAACGACTCCCGCCAGAACTGTTCTCCCGCTGACGGGTATCCGCTGGTATCACCGCGTTCAATCAAGTCGGCGAGCTGCTCAGTTCTGTCCAGCGGCGGATCATCGGATTTAGCCGACTCCCGATCTTTTGGAACCGTGTCGTCCTGGATATCAACGTTTGGAGCGGCTGGAATCGGTTGTTTGTCAAATCCCATCCATTCCCAGCGTTCCGGTTTTCGCGCCTCTTTCATCATGATCAAGACCAGAATGAGCATCGCAAAGAGTCCGAAAATCCGGAGACGAACCGCCCTCGACATATAGTTGATCGGTCGTTTGACCGGCGGTCGAGGGAACTCTGGATCGGCTTTGATTTCAAATCCCATAATTTCAAGCCAGGTTAAAAGTGTCTGATATTCGATTGAAGAATAGTCAGCGAATTCAACGATAGATTGTTGTTTTTATTTCTACATCGCGGGAGCCCGGCAGTTGCCCTAATCTGGATTAACTACTAACTTAAATATAGGCCTATGGCTGGCGGAATTCAGTCTCCCTGTACGGACCTTGAGGCTGAAATAGGACGCAACGTCGATTTTGACAATAATCGGTGGTTTTGGTTCCCGGTTAAGGTCTATGATTGCATCCGCTGTCTCGTCTCCCACCAGTGGAATTGTCGTCCGAGTTGAGTTGGATAGGAAACAGAGATGTCGAGAATACGTATTTCCCTACTCGTATTGATTTCTTTGGGCTTTTCTTTTTTTACATTCGCTGATTCCGAGACTCTTAGTGCGGATGAACCAGCCGCAGAATTTCTCAATGCGTTACGAGAAAAAGAATATTACGACATCGCGATCATCTATTTGACGAGCCTGGAATCAAGCGAACTTATTTCCGAAGAATTCCGTAAGACTTTACCCTTCGAAAAAGCGGAAACGTTGATTAAAAGTGTTTCTCGCATCCGGGACATGAAGATCCTGGAGTCGCGATTAGACGATGCTGAAAGACTCCTTGCCGAATATTCTGCCGCCTCCAGTTCGCCCGAAATCGCCGCCAAGACCAGTCGTTATCGAGGCAATCTGCGTTTGGGTCGGTCGCGATTGTACGCACGCCAATCGGAGTCCGATCGGCTGACCGCTCAGGAGAAAGCGGACCTGGTTAACAAGTCGCGGGAAATGCTCAGTCTGGCATTGCAAGACTATACGCAGGCTCGCGAGTCGTTGAAAAACACGATCAGCAACTTTCAGGTTGACGTCTCCGATCCAGGCACAGCCGCAAAACTCAAACAGCTAAGATCGACCTACACGCAGATTCGATTGAAGCTTCCCGTCGTCAAGGAACAACTCGCTGATTCGTACGCCAAGGGATCACCTGAGTGGACAAAGTTGCTTGGAGAAGCCGCTCAGGAATACGACTATTTGTATGACAACTATCGCCGATTTGCTGCAGGACTCGATTCAGGATTATTTGCAGCACGTTGCTATTACAAGATCGGTCAAATCGACGATGCACTCAACCGACTCAAAGAAATATTTGCCCTCGAAAACACGGGCCAGTTCAAAACCATTAAGCGTAGAGCTCTTGCTCTGGCCGCAGACTGCTGGAGTTCACAAGAGGAATATCCTGCCAACTCGGTCATCAAGGAATGCGAACCGATGCTCGCCATGTTAACCGCTCAGGATATTCGCCAACCTGATTGGCTGAGAGTACAGTTGGAACTGGCAAAAGCTTACCAAATCAAAGCCGCTGAACTGGAGAAAGAAAAAGGCCCCGGGGCATCTGCCAGGATACGTGAATACAAAAGAAAGTCAGCCAAGCTGATCAAGACCGTCTTGAGGTCCCCAGGCGATCTTCGCCAACAAGCGACCGAGTTGATGACCAAATGGAGCATTGACGTAAAACAACTCGAAGCCGAAGAACCACCCCCGGAGACTTTTTTGGAGGCTCGCCAAAAAGGAGAAGACATTGTCACCGAGATTCAAAGTCTGTTGAACGAGCAATCCACGATCAAATTGCAACTCAGCCAAGCCGTTACCGACGCAAAGAAACAGGAATTCCAGTCCGAACTGGACAACATCCGAACGCAAATCCGTGAATTGACGGAGTCTGCCTTGGGATTGTTCGAGTTGGCATTGACCTTTAGCGATGAAAAAACGGAACTCGTTGACATTAACAAACTGCGATACCTCCAGAGTTTTTGTTATTTTGTCACCGATCAATTTTTCGAATCAGCTCTGATTGCCGAGTTCATCTTAAACCGATACCCAACGGTTGACTGGACGCGGCAGGCCGCTTCGATCGCGATTCGCAGTTACTCTGCACTTTACAACAAGGCTCCCGAGGATGATCGCGAATTCGAAAAGAGCAAGCTCGATGAAATCTGCCGGAATATGATCGGGCGATGGCCAGGAAGCACGGAATCGAGTGCTGCGGCAAGCACGATGACCAGTCTTGCCTTGCAACAAAAAGATTATCTTGCGGCCGAGAAATATTTTGCAGATGTTGCCAAAAACTCGCCTTCTCGATCAGCACTTGGCCTGAAAATCGGTCAGCGACTCTGGTTTTCCTACTCCGCCGACAAGGCCGGTCTCAGTGATGAAGAACGACGTACTCGGTTGGACGGTGTAAAAAAACATCTTTCGAAAGCGCTGGCATCGCTGGATCAACAAGACGTGACCTATGATGCCGCATTGGGTTCGTTGCTGCTGGTCAATGCTCATCTTGCCACGGGCGAAGTCGAACAAGCGATTGCGCGATTAGAAGCCGAGGCAATTGCACCTCTCGATTTGATCAAACAAAAACATCCGGCAGTATTACAATCGAGCAAGGCCGATGTCTTCAAACGCGGTGTTTACAACACGGCAATTGACGCCTATCTGGCGGCGATGCAAGATGCTGGCGAACCACAACAATGGATCGACAAGGCAAGTGGCATCATTTCTGCGATGAAGAATGATCCAAACAGCCAAGCAAGCTTGACCAACACTTACCGCCGAATCGCCAAAAAGCTCAAAGATCAATTTGACACACTTCAAACACCTGAAGAAAAGCGAAAATTTTCCAAAAGTCTCGGGTCGTTTCTGGGATCGATCGAAAAAGACTCGAACGATCCCACCACGGTTCTCTGGGCTGGATCAACTTTGCTGAGCGTTGCGAACTCACTAAAAGAACAAAACCTCGACAAAGACGCCGCGCACCTTTTCAAACAGTCCGTTTCTACGCTCACGCGGGCCGAATCGATGAACTTCACAGGTCCCAACTCGGCCGCGCGAGTCAAGGAACTAAGACGCCAGAGAGCTCTGGCAGAAAGAGGCAGTGGCAACTTCGAAGCCGCTGTTGATCAACTTGCAGAGATTTTGAAAGAAAGCCCAAACAATTTGAGCGTTCAAATTGACGCCGCCGAAACCCTGCATCAATGGGCCATGAAAACGAAACTGGCAAAACACTTTGCCGAGGCCAGCGGAGGAAAATTCGACGTCAAAGACTCGCGAAGCAATCGGGTTTC
>CAMYNE010000261.1:0-3749 GCA_947259675.1 uncultured Pirellulaceae bacterium | reverse complement strand
ACGGAAAGGACAAAAAGAAATACGGGAAGCAGTACAACAAGGCGTTGTATCACCAAATTGAATCGGTCTATCAATACGGTGCTCTCAAGCCAGACCCAAATGCTGTAAAGGTTGCACGCATCGAATGGGACAAGCTCGCCAAAAGGGACCCCGAGATGGGGGGCCCAATCTGGAAACCCAAATACGCGGCTTTGAAACAAAAAATCAAATGAGAACAACCAGCATTCGCCCACGAACATAACAGGTATTTCAGAAATGAAACTCGAAGAGGTTACGTTGACAAAAGTTCTAAATCTATTTGCGGCCGTTGCTGTTTCAGCCGTTCTCTGTGCCCCTACAGTTGTCGACGCTCAAGACAACGTCTTTCTCAAAAGAAGCGGCTCGCGCTCAAAGAAGACAGGCAAGGTTTTGTCGATGACACCCGAGTCGGTCGTTATGCAAATCGGGCCAAAAACTGAGGAAGTGCCTTCCGGGAGCATTCGCAAGATCGTTTTCGGGAGAGAACCTAACTCGTTGGATCGCGCTCGCGAAAGGTTTGACAGTGGACGATTCGATGATTGCCTGGACGAGTTGCAAAAGATTAATGTCAATCCAGCCTCTGAGTTCGTCGAACAGGAAATCGCCTATTTGCAAGCTTTTGCCAACGCTGAAATCTTTTTGCGAGGCGGAGATGTCACTGCGCAAACTGCGGGAGAAATCAAGCAGTTTATTGAAAACAACGAAGACAGTTACCGAATTTTCCCGGCGACGGAACTTCTGGGCAAATTGTTCCTGGCCGTCAATCGAGCTGATTTGGCGGAAGCTCAGTTTACGAAGCTGAGCCAATCCACCTGGCCCGAGTTCAAGATTAAGGGGTTGTATCACCTTGGACAAACGCAATTACGCACTAACAAGCTGGCGGAAGCCAAAAACAGCTTCAATGCCATTACTGCAATCGACTCGAACGATCCCGTTGTCGCTGAATACAGTTTGCTTGCCGAATGCATGTTGGCTAAGGCCGAGGCGATGGAAGGCAACACCGATGCCAGCAAACAAAAACTCGAAGCGATTATCAAACGTGAAGATCCAATGGTCGCACAACTTGTATTTGCTCACGCCTACAACGCACTAGGTGGCTGGCATGAGAAACAAGAAAATTGGGAAGAAGCAGCAATCGCATACCTTCATACCGAACTCCTATTTGCTGGACACGCTGATCCACATGCGGAAGCTCTTTATCGGCTGTCAAAAGTTTGGACTAAGTTGGAAGAATCCGATCGCGCAAGCACAGCCAGAAATGCGCTTAGGGGGCGTTACAAAAATTCTTATTGGGCCAAACAGGAAGAATAATGATCGGTCAAAACCGACAATCGTTTCCGATCACTGAGTCTCGAACCAAACCAAGTAGGGGTAATCCATAATCAAGTCTGCCGAACATTCTCATCTTGCCTCGTCTGCGGCCACCGCCCGGCAGTTACGTGCGAACCACGACCTAAAACCGACGGCCGACGTTGACTTGGACCGTTTGCCAGTCCAATTCGGCTTGACTACAATGCGTCATTTGGACGCGCGATTCCGAACAAAGAACAGGGAAATTAATGCTTCACCAACAACGCTTTAACAGGGCGGGACTCCGCTTCGTCGTTTTTCCCCTGTTGATTTTCGCGATTGCTTTTTGCACGGTCTCTGTCACGACGAGTTCCAATGGTTCGGTCGTGGTCGCTCAAGAAGACGCGGCCGCACCCGGGGGAGACGAAGCTTCCTCAACCACCAGGCCATCCAGAACGGTGCTGGGCTGGCTGCTGAACGCTTTGGGCCCCATCTACATCATCGTATTTCTGTCGCTGTCTTTTATTCTCGTCGCGTTGTTCATCATGAACATTCTGTCAGCGCGACGCGATGCCGTTTGCCCGCAACACTTGATCGAGGGGTTTGAAGCCCATTTGGACGAAAAGCAGTATCAGGAGGCATATGAACTTGCCAAGGCAGACGAGTCGTTTCTGGGTAACGTTCTCTCGTCTGGTTTGGCGAAACTTTCAAGCAGTTACAAACATGCGATCGAGGCGATGCAGGAAGTCGGCGATGAGGAAAACATGAAGCTGGAACACCGGCTCAGCTACCTTGCTCTGATCGGCACGCTTTCGCCGATGATCGGATTGTTTGGCACAGTTCATGGAATGATCAACGCGTTTTATGCAATTGCCACGGGGGGTGGAACTCCCGATCCTAACTTGTTGGCTGACGGTATTTCCAAGGCCTTGTTAACGACGCTGATCGGTCTGATGATCGCGATTCCGGCGATCGCTGGCTTCAACATTTTGCGTAACCGGATTCAACTCCTCGTTCTCGAAGTCGGCTCAACGAGTGAAAATCTGATGGGACGATTTGAAAAAGTCGGAAAGAAAGACTGAATCGACATTCCGCACTTTTTTTGGAATTCACTCATGGGCAGAAAACGAAAGATCAAGTCGGGCGAGTTGCTCGAAGCCGACCTGACGCCGATGATCGATGTCACGTTCCAACTCATTGCTTTCTTTATGTTCTTGATCAATTTCTCGGAAGTCGATCGGGCTGAAGAAATTCTGCTGCCCAGTAGCCAGTTGGCCAAGCCACCTACAGAAATTGCCAAGTATCAAATTTTGATGAATCTGGAACCAGGCGGCAAAGTTAAGTTTGAAGGTCAAAGCATTGAGCAAATCCAGTTCATGACTCCGATTTTCCGACAGGAGATTGATGCCGCCAAACGAGAAGGCGTTAACGCCGATGAAATTTCCGTCATCATTCGTGCGCACGAAGATACGCCAACAGGGCTCGTCCAGGAACTGATTTCAGTGTGCCAGGAATCAGAACTCGAAAGTTTTAGTTTACGCGTGAAGGAAGAAATAAACTGACTACCCATTGACTCGCAACCGCAAGAATGACTTTATGAAAATCGGCAAAGAACGAAAACCGCTGGAATCCAAAGTCGACATGACTCCCATGATCGACATTGTGTTCCAGTTGTTGGTGTTCTTCATCATGACATTCAAAATCGTAACCATGGAAGGTGACTTCAAGGTCAAAATGCCGATCGCGACGACACAAGACAACAAAATGGATGAGGTCTTCCCGACCGTTCTTCACGTCAAGATTGCCGCCGGTGATACTGGTGGCGTTGCCCAAGTCGAAGTTGATACGGACGGCGACAATCTGCAGACCTTTACGAATGACTGGCCTGGCAACCTCACAGCCTATGTGGAAAATGTTGTGGCGGCCGTTGAAGGTGATCCGTCAACGGCCCAGGATACCGAAGTTGAATTCGACATCGATTTCAGCCTTCGCTACCTGCACACCGTCAAGGCAATCGAATCGGTATCCGGTATCATCCAACCCGACCGCAGCATCAAAAAGCTGATCGAAAAAATCAAATTCAAAAGCAAATCCCGCGACTAATGGCGGGTCGTACCCAGGGGACAGATTTCCGGAGTAGGAATAGGCCGGAACGAGCCCCGCGCAGTTCGGGCAACGCATAACGGTAAACTCGGAATCGCCGGAACAGCGCTGCGCTCGTTCCGGCCTACTAGAGCACTTTCAGAATTGGTATTCGCAAGCGTGGCTGTGGCTTCCAGCCGCAGTACTGGAGCAGGATGCCCCAGCCACTGAACAATAGCTTTGAAAATGCTCTAGAGCGCGTTTGGTTTAAGTTTGGCGTCTTTTCGTCGGTTTTGCCCGGCAATCAGAGCGCCACGACCGCTATACGTCCGTGCGACACGCACTAGATACGTCGACCG
>CAMYNE010000260.1 GCA_947259675.1 uncultured Pirellulaceae bacterium | reverse complement strand
TTACATGTCCGAACACGTCTACAAAAAAATTGAACTTATCGGCAGTTCGCCATCATCGATTGAGGACGCGGTGCAAAATGCACTACAACGCGCCGCCAAGACTGTCCACAATCTCCGCTGGTTTGAGGTGGTGGAAACGCGAGGAAAGATTGAAGACGGAAGCGTCGCCCATTGGCAAGTGACAATCAAAGTTGGCTTTACCTTGGATGAATAGTTGGCGTAGCAACCGCGAAGACTTGACAGATATTCCCAACAACTCATTGATGCTTGAGACACCTCAAGAAACGACCGTTTTCAAAAACTCATCCCTTTTTTTCGCCGAGCGCCCTTAAAAGAAATCGCCACGGACTACAGAAAAATCTTCCCAAACTGTTTGACATTCGCTGCCATCCTTTCCTCAATAACGCTCGCGAGGTCCAATTTAGGCCAACCGCCCGTATTGGAATTCCTATCAGTAGGCAAAACAGGCAACAAGTGATACAAGCAGAACAGATATTTAAGTATTTCGGTAACGAGCCGAGTCGCGTAACAGCCGTCGAGGATTTGAACCTGACCGTCGAGGCAGGAGCCAAGATCTCGATTGTTGGGCGCAGCGGATCAGGCAAGACGACGTTGTTGAACCTGTTGTCCGGGTTGGATCGTCCGACATCGGGACGTCTAGTTATCGAGGGGCGCGAGCTTTCCAGGCTGAATCAAAACGAAATGGCAGACTACCGGTTGCGGTGTGTCGGGGTTGTCTTTCAGTCGTTTCAGTTAATTCCACAGCGAACTGCGGCTCAGAATGTCGAGCTGCCTTTGATCATTCGTGGAATGCCGGCCAACAAACGCGTTCGAATCGTTGCCGACGCGCTCCTCCGAGTCGGATTGGAACATCGCGCGAGCCACTTCCCTTACGCTCTGTCTGGCGGTGAACAGCAGCGAGTCGCAATCGCTCGAGCAATCGTCAAACGGCCAAGCCTGTTGTTGGCTGACGAACCGACTGGCAATCTCGACTCGCAAACAACAACTGAGATCATGCAATTGATTATGCAAATTGCCGAGGAATCGAACTTAACCCTCGTCCTTGTCTCGCACGACCATGAATTGGCAGTCAAGTACTCCGAGCGGATAGTCACAATGTGCGATGGTCGAATGTCGGAGGTAATTGCCAAATGAGATTATTTGATATCGCAATGATGGCTCTGCACAATCTCAGGCGGCGGCCTTTTCGTACCGCGCTCAACCTGTTCGGCATCACTTTGGGAACCATCATTATTCTGTTGACGGCAGCGGGCGGCGATGGCGTTAAACAGGCGCTTTATTCATTGATCGAGAACTCAGGTTATGCACGAGAAATTCAAGTTTTCGCCAATTACGAACGGGCGGCAGAACCGACGGAAGCAGAGTGGACAATCACCGGTGACATGAGTGATGAACGTCGGCAACGAATGGAACAGGCGCTCAAGCAATCATTGATCGATAAACGGAATTATTCCTCGGATTACAAAATGCTCGACACCGAAGCCCTAACCCGGATCGAGGAATTCGAAAACGTGAAAGCAGTCGTGCCCAATGTTACGTTGTGGTTTCGTTTGCGCAATGATGATTTCAGCCAAATGTTGTCCGGCCAAGCGGCTTCGCCATTGTCCATTGACTTGTCGAAACGATTGCTTGCCGGCGATATCCTCCAGTCTGACGATGCGGAGGGCGTTTTGATCCACGAATTGTTGGCTTACAAGATGGGGTACGTAACAGACGAAGAAGTCAAACGTCTCGTGGGAAAAGAAATCACAGCCGAGTTTCGCGGAGGTGGAAGAGGATTTCGAGGTCTGGCGTATGCAATTAACTCGAAGGAAGATTGGGACTCAGAACAACGTTTTGACGACGAGACGAAGTTTCTAGGCGCGATGAAAAAGTTGATTGGAGATGTCGATTTAAGTACGTTAACCGACGAACAAAAAGAACTGATCCGTTCGTTGTTTTCAGACTCTCAAAAAGATGAACTCCCCCCGGAGGCGCTGCACAGTCGAGACTTCAAGATCAGGGGGGTTTTTTACGGTAGCAAGAAGAACCCATTTGATCTGTTTCGCAACTATTTCGGCGAACCAGAAAGTCAGGTCTTATTTCATCCGTTGGCTGCCACCGACTTTCAGGTGAACGTCTCACAGCACGACGCTTTTTATTCTGCTGCGGTTTCCGTTGGCAGTTTTCACGACGTTGAACAAGTTGAAACTAAAATTGAGGAATTGGGCTTTCGAACGATGTCAGTTCACAGCCTGTTTGAAAACATCGATAACCAGATAGCCCGGGTTTGCCGAATCATCTATTTCATTGCGCTGGCCGTGTTGGTGATCACCGCGATTGGAATTTCCAATACGCTGATCATTTCTGTGCTTGAGCGAACACCCGAGTTTGGGATCATGAAGTCGTTAGGCGCAAAAAATCGGCATATCCTATTACTGATGCTTTTCGAAGGCGCAGTGCTTGGTTTCATCGCCGCCGGACTGGCCTTGGTGTTTAGCTACATTATCGCAAAGCTCGGTCACAGAATCTTGCGAAGCTACGTCGAGGGGCGAGTCGACGAAACGGTTGCAGGTGAGTTATTCGCTTTTTCAGTGCCGTCGATTGCGTTAGCTTTCGGTGCTGCGATCGTGATTTGTTGTATCGCCGGCATTTTACCCGCCTGGCGCGCCGCGCGATTGGATCCAATTGTCGCAATGCACAGGAACTAGTTGGACTGCGCTACATTCGTGCAAATACAAGCTCGAAGAAAATGAGTGAGTCGGTCGCCAATCCGAGACAGAAGACCGAAGACCGGACAACGGACAAAGACCCGGACAGGTCCAATTTTTCGAAAATGTCAAGGAAACCTCGCGATTTTTTCTTCAACCCTGTGACCGCACACATTTTTTGAAATCGAATCATCGCGCATGGAGCAATCCGCTGCGGCGAATAGTGCTCAGCTTGTGTCAGCTTGTGTCATCAAGTGTCATCAACTCAACCCTTTTTTGAGGACGCCATTAAACGACCGTTATTTCCGTTAGCGTCACACTGGTTTGCAGTGGCCGCGATTCGTGACGTTATCCGGTTCTCAGTACAGAACTCATTTCCCACTTGCTATCGTCGGCGACAGCAAACCGCCGCTGGCAGACCAATATGTCTTTTCGAGAAAGAACCATTGGTTATATCCTTGCGAGAGCGAGATAACTCCAATCAGCTTCCGGCCTCGGATCGTGCAATGATATTTAAACAATTCTCTATTTGTCTGTTCGCGTTCGGTATCTATGTTGGCAATGCGGTTGATTCGTGTGCTCAAAATATTCTAGATAATGGAAAGTCTTCTTTCGGGATAAGTCATTCCATTTCAAGTTGCCCATTAAGGATTGAATGCGACTTTGATAACCGACCAGATTTCCAAAACCGATCCCAGCTGACGTTATTCGACTTGCGGAGTGACATCAACTTGATTCTGGCTGCCGAATCTGAATTCGCCCGATCTCGAAACGCACTGAGAATTCTTGCAAAACACGGTTCCTTTGAATTACCCGTTTCGTGTGAGTTCCCAAGTTCGAACGTGTTACTTGCCAGATGGCAAGGTGATTTAGGCATTCTCTCGAAGACGACATTTTCGCCGCGGCATGATCTAGTCAACTTGGACCGACCCACCATCGATCATATTGAATTGGTGTGGACTTCCGCAGGGTTCAAAATTAATCGGTATCAAGACATGGATAATCGTGTCAGAAAATGTACGCCTTTGCCCCCAGCAGTGTTGACCGAAACGATTCCATTGATTGTCCATTCCGACGGTTCACCCTTGGTGCTGCGTCCAAAATTTCAACGTAGTGTTTTGCCAATGATATTTGTTGTTTCAATTGCTGAAACTGATTTAACCACAAAGAGCTTGGACGATTTTTGCATCACGACTGAAGAACAAAGGATGCAATTAAAAATTGCGCGCCGTGAGAAGTGTGTCGACTTGATTGCGTTCAACTCACTTCTGGTCACTGGATTTTTCAACCCTCAGCGTCAATGGTTGACCCATACCTGCAATCGAACGTCGCCGTGGACGAGCAAAATTATTGGTGGCAGGTAGGTACGTGATTGGGAATAGTATCCAGTCAGCCACGATTGCTCATTAATTGAGAAGCAGGTCAACGCTCTCTTCAGATTCCTCCTCACCAACTCGTTGAAAAATCAGGTTTCTGACGAGAGCAACAAACGACCCTTTGATCGGACTCAACCATTTGCGGCCCAACGAAGTTGAAATCACTGGCCCAGGCTGGTAGCCTATCTCACAGGCAATGCTTCGCGTGATTGAATCTGCAAACGCACTCCACGCGAAGACGGCTCTGCGCAACGAATTGCAACTCAAACGCCGCAATAAACTAATGATCAAGATTTTTATATGGGCTTTGCTTCTCGTCGGTTTTGCAATACCTCTAACGCTGAGTTTGATATCAATTTCGATATCGCGACAAACCGACAACTTGACCCAACGCCACGGTCAGGAATTGGGATTTGGTGCGGATCCGTTGCTCCATGACTCATATGCTTATGTGGAAATGTTTGGCTTCAAATTCTCAGTTAATCCCCGACTATACCCAGCAATAATCGTGCTGTGTGGATTCGCCTTGGTTGTTATCGGTATGATTTGCATGCTCTATATTGATGTCCATCCCGCAAGTCAAATCGAATCGTAGTGACTGGGTCACGTGATGAAACGCGAATGTTTAGCACAATGCAGCTAGATCGTCGGATAGCTATTCGATTGACGTGCGTACTCGAAATGGTTTGATGACGAGCTGGGAA
>CAMYNE010000259.1 GCA_947259675.1 uncultured Pirellulaceae bacterium | reverse complement strand
GCCAACCTGATACCCAGTCGAGGGTCAAATTGGTTCAGCAGTTCGTAAGCTGACTCGATTCCAACTCCACTTGAAATCGCTGTTTCCATTGCCCGAATGCCAGGACGATTAGTTTCCGCAACGGAGATTTGTTCACGCACGTCGAAATCCAGCTGCTCCGGCGTCAGTTCATGAACGGGTTGCAAAAATACGAGGTATTTCGAGTCGATGTTAATAATTACGTTGAGCTGATACATCAATTTCTGCTCCGCGGAGTTCAGCTCGGACTCCGCTGTGATGACTCGAATGTTGCCCTTGGCGAGTTCGTTTTTGCCATCCGCTGTGGCAAAACCGGCATTATCCGCGGCTTGGATGGTTTCTTCCAGTTGAGCCAGATGGAGCTTTGATTCCTCGAGCAATTTTCGCTGCATGTGAATTTGGACGAGTCCGAGAAACAACTCACCGGCAGCGCCAGCCGCTTTGTTTCGTTGTTCCAATGCCTCACCGCTGAGCAGTACATCGAGTGCCGATCCGCGGCAACCGTTCGTTCGGCATTTGATCGAGTGTCGCTCGGCATCGATGAGCTCAGCCAACTCAGAGTTCCTGGCTGCAAGACAAACCGCTTCCTGCAAATTGATTTTCGCAACGTTTCCGGTTGCCAACTGATCAAATAGCGAACGCCGCACGTCTTCGTAGTTGGAAATAGCACCAAAGTCGTCAACGATGCCGGCTTCCATCGGTTTTGGGGAAACCTGGAAATTGGCGCGCTGCGAAACGTATTGTGGACAGCATTGTTGCGGGTTCGGTCGGGGCAGACAGCAGCCGCTGATCACCGAGGCGATCATGATTGCTAGCAAAATGTTGGCGGGGATTCGAGTCATGCTTTCGATTGCAACGAGCGTGGAGAATCACGCTGGTTTTATCGAAATATTCCGGACGTCTGGATTAACAGTTACAGCCCGATCCGTTCATTTCACGGCATTGCGAGAGGACTGATCCGGAAAACCGGCACAGCTTATTGGCGACCAACTGGGGAGATGATTGCTAGTGCTTCGTCAATTCTTGATTTAGGGTACAGGTCTAGAGTCGCTGCAGAAACCAGAGGAGTAGTACGACATAAACAATACCCACCTGCACTGAGTATTGTCTTGCCGGTGAAACGACCCAAAAACCCAGCAGGACTACAACAATCGCCAGAAGGATAAAAACAAAAATGCTAAGGTAATTCATCTTGGACCATATCAAACCCTCGGTTTTGTGCGTTGTCACAATACTCGAAGCGTTCTTAGCCATGTTGGGGTCCTTAACGTAGTCCGAGATTTGGGGAATGATCTTGGTGAATGCGGAATGCGCACCTTTGATTTTCAATTCGTTATCATCTGAAACTTGTTCGAATCCACAAAATCCGCCACTTCCGATCGGTAGCTCAAACTGTGATGTCTGATTGGATTCTGTCAAATACCAATCGAGTTTGTTGGATAGCCCAGCCATGGCGGTAGACAATCCCGATGTCGTAGACGACCAACTAGCGGGTCCCCACATTCCACTGAGCCTTCGGGGCAGCAAACGTATGAATTCAAATAATTCGGGAAAAAGCGCCACGACCCAGTCTCGGTCTCCTTTGATATTCAATATGTTCTTGACTCTGCCTTGTTCTTTGTACACATTCCACTCATAACCGCGATTCACGACGCTGCCGGCGAAAACTACCGTCGAGAGTTCCAGCGATTCATATTGCTGCAACGCCCTTGCCAACAAGTAAGTTCCGTTACTATGCCCGACGAAATCGAATCGCGTCGCTTTCGGATACAGAGCCTTTGCTTCGGTAACTTCATCCATAAACCATTTGACGAACTTTTCCCGTTCTGAACCAAACAAAAAGGGACCCATCCCGAAATATCCATAACGCGGGCTGATGACCACGGTATTTGGAACACCCTCAAGTGCTTTTCTGAAAGGTGCGGACCACCGGCCATAATCCCTTATTCCGTGTACCACAAACACCACCTGTAAAACGTCCGTGTTTGGAGCTTGAACCTCGTTAATTGGTTTGGGATTCCATTTGGTTAGTGCGTCTTCAATTTTTTGCCGGCGATGTTCAATAATGGACTTGGTGGTTTCGCTGGCCTTGTCCGGGGGCAGTGCGATTTGGACGATATCCTGGTGGCCCGTACCATTGCTCGGAAAACACTTGGTTTTACGAAATGGTTGAGCGATGGCATTTTTTAAATGGCGTCGCCCTGTCCGAGCACTCATATTTTGTGGCAACCGAAGAATCCAAGCAACTCGATTAAGTTGAATCCCTCAGATTTTTTTACAGTCTTGCGGGACGTTTTTTTTTTCGGAAAGCACCATACGTGCCGTTCTACTTTGCGATTGGCCCACCGTTTGAAGCTTGGCAGTGGCTGGCGATCGTTTCAAGTATCTGCTTGTGAAGTAAACCGTTCGTCGCCAGCAAGGATGTCTTGGCGAGAGGCAAACGTTTGCCAAGGCAATCGGTGACTCGACCACCGGCCTCTTCGACAATCAATCTGGCGGCAGCAAAGTCCCAGGGTGAGAGTGTAAACTCGAAAAAACCGCCATAGCGACCGATCCCAACGTCAACCAGATCGAGCGTTGCTGCGCCGAAGCGGCGGATGCCATGAATGTTCCGACGAAACAAGGCTCCAATCGCGGCGAGCGTCGCTTCCATAATTTCGCCTCGGTCGTAGTAGAAACCAGTGGCGAGCATGGTCTGGTTGAGTTCCGAATGTTGGTTGACGCTGGCTCGCTCTTGATTTCGAAACGCTCCCCTGCCCTGCTCCGCCGTGAATAGCTCGTCCGTGTTCGGATTGTAGACAACTCCGCAAAAGGGCGCCCCGGCGCGATAATAGGCGACGGAAATGGCAAAGTGCGGTATGCCATGTGCGAAATTATTAGTCCCGTCGAGCGGATCAATGATCCACAAATCTTGACTCGCCGCATCGTCAGAAAAAGACTCTTCGGAAAGAAAGTTGTGATTGCCAAAGGTCTTGTTAATTTCCTTGACGATCGCCTGTTCGGATTCGAGATCAGCCTTCGTTACCAGCCCTTGAGATTCATTGCCGACAGTCTTTTTGGATGAACCGATGCCCTTCGCAAAATAGTTTGCGACGATCTCGCCGCCCACTTTGGCGGCAGCAATCGCAGTTTTCAGTTCCAGCGAGCTTGTACGAGTTTCCAATTCGGTTCTCTTTTTTTCATCCTAGTCGTAATCTTAATCGTAATCTTAATCTTTTTGTGTTCTAAGAAACGAACATCACCAAATGATCGTGCGCATCCCTATGTGCCTTTCGTTGCACCATTCATGATTTCGAGGATGTCGGTGATATCTTTTTCGCTCGGCTTGGTATTGATCCCTTGCAGTCGAAAACACTCTTTGATGTTGCGCGATTGATACGTTTCACATAGAATTTCAAATCGATCTGTCGTGATCTGAGCCGGATGATTAATTCCGCACGCATGGCATAACTGCAAAATCTCTTTTCGGAGCGTGACAATATAGTTGGCCAATCGAACTGATTTGTCGGTTGGGTCCAGTCCGCGCATCAGCCATTTGTTGTGTGTGGCGACTCCGGTTGGACAGCGACCGTTGTGGCAAAACTGAGCTTGAATGCAACCGAGAGCCAGCATTGCTTCACGACCGACGTTGATCATGTCACAGCCCATCGCCATTGCAAGTAAAGCTTCTTCGGGAAAACCAAGTTTGCCGGAACCAATGAAGACGACTTTTTCATTTAACCCCGATTCAGCAAACTCGCGATAAACACGGCTCATTCCCATCTTGAACGGTAGCGAAACGTGGTCCGAAAAAGTTAAAGGAGCGGCACCGGTTCCGCCTTCTCCGCCGTCAATTACGATGTAGTCCACGCCGCGATCACCGGGTTCCATCAACAATACCAAGTCACGCCAAAATTCCATCTCGCCGACCGCCGATTTGATCCCGATCGGCAGTCCGGTTAGATCCGCAAGCCTTTCGACGAAATCGAGCATCTGATCGGCACTGCTGAATTCAGGATGCGCAGCCGGGCTGAGACAAACTTCGTCAAGAGGAATGCCGCGAATTTTTGCAATTTCGGGCGTTACCTTTTTGGGGGGAAGGACACCGCCGCGACCCGGCTTTGCACCCTGACTCAGCTTTACCTCGATTGCTTTGATGTTGAATTTCTGACATGTGTCCACAAATCGTTTTTCATCAAAACGACCGTTCGGAAGTCGCGCTCCAAAATATCCCGTTCCCAGTTGCCAAATCAAATCGCCACCATGTGCGTGATACGGAGACACGCCGCCTTCGCCTGTATTTTGTATGCAGCCAGCGATCTTGACGCCTTTGTTTAACGCTTCAATGGCCACCGCGCTTAACGAGCCGAAACTCATGGCGGAGATGTTTACGATTGAGCTGGGGCGAAACGCATGTTTCCTGCCGCGCGTTCCTCCGAGGATTTTAGCCGAGGGAACTCGATAGTTGGGATCGTAGTGTGGCTCGCCGGGATGCGGGTCCGTGATTGGAAAAGTCGTTTGCTTGATAATCAAATAGCTCGACGTATTTTCCATGTCGTTGTCGGTACCGAAGCCAAAGTAATTGTTTTCATTGCCAGCCGAGCGATCGACCCAGCTTCTTTGATCGCGCGTGAATGGCCGTTCTTCATCATTGCCAGCGACAACGTACTGACGAAGTTTTGGTCCAAAATAAGTGAGAATGAAATTTCGAAGAATCGGATCGCGAGTTTGTAATAGGTCGTGCAAAGCAAAGCAGGCGAGCAAAAACAATACGAGTCCCAGTCCAATCAACCAACCCACTTTTCTCTCCAAACAATCGATTTAAGTCTGCGAGTGTCCGTCACTAATAACACACGCTTGCAAACCGGATAGCGGTGCGTCAACATTCTAACAGTTATCCTCCTTGGCCATACACGCGACGCAGCGTACAGCTTGTGAATTTTCTTTCTTCCAAACAGAAAAACTGGTTTGAAAAGACGTGGCCCTCGATTTTGATCGTGGGTGCATGGCTGTGGCTGTTTTGGCCGATGATATCAGGCCACACCGTCTGCGGTTTTCGCGATTCGGGCTACCTGTATTACCCGCTTTTCAAGTGGATCGATGCGCAATGGGCTGCCGGAGACATCCCGTTGTGGAATCAATACGACCAGTTTGGGGTGCCAGTGGTTGCAGACGGATCGAGCAGCGTTTTCTATCCGGGCAAATTGGTTTTCTTTTTGAGGTTCCTTTCCTATGAGGCGCGGTACGGGATTTACCTGGCGGTTCACGTTTTGATTGCGGCGGCCAGTTGTTTTTGGTTTGCGAGGCGATTGGGGTGCGGGCAAGGCGGTGCAACTCTTGCGGCAGTAAGTTACGCGTTTGGCGGAAGTGTGTTGTTCCAGGTGTGTAATGTAATTTACCTGGTCGGAGCCGCCTGGCTGCCAGCGGCGCTCGGTTGTGTCTGGCTGATGTACAAAAAAAAATCTTTCAGCTGGGCGATCACCGGCGGATTCTTTTGTGCGCTCATCATGCTAGGTGGTGATCCGCAGCTGGTCTATAACATCGGTTTGATCGGGTTGGGGACGATCGGGGGCGAGTTTCTGTTGACTCGAAAGAGAAACCGCGGCCGCGGAAAACAACGCTTCATGGCGGCGTCGTGGTTGGCCACTCTGCAAGTCGGGCGTTTGACAGTCTTAGCTTTGGTTGCAGTGATCTTGTCAGCTATTCAAGTCTTGCCGGCGTCTGAATGGGCTGCAACAAGCGAACGAGCGCGGTTTCAGCTTCCACGTAGTATCTATGAGCTCGCTACGGTCTCAAGCGAACCGTATAGAACTCGTGGGGCTGACGACAGTTGGCGAGGATTGATAAAAGCGCCAGCACCTGACATTCACCACGATCATGCGTTTCAATTCAGTCAGCCGCCATGGACAATCGTAGAACTATTATTTCCAAATATTAGCGGACAGCCGTTTCCGAGAAATGGCCGCTGGTCCGACGTGCTGCTGGGTGCCGATCGAATGTGGGTTCCTTCCCTATATTCAGGATGCCTGGCGGCCATATTCGGTTTGATATCGTTCCGACTTTGGGGCAAACGGCGACGCCAAGTTTGGTTATCTCGCGTTGGGTTGTTTTTTGCACTTGGTTCTTTTGGTTGGTACGGGCTCGGTTGGTTGGCAGGTGAATTCTTTGATTTGTCCCGGTTGCCAATTGAATTGGGCCCTCAAACCGGAGGCGTCTACTGGCTGTTGATTGTGGTTTTTCCAAAATACATCATGTTTCGATATCCGGCCAAGCTGTTTGTAATTGTGGCGCTGGCGATGTGCGTCTTGGCAGGGCTCAGTGTGAATCGGTTGCGTTTTCAATCATCAACACAATCAAAGTTCTTGCTGAGTGTTTCGATCGGTTGTTTCGTTGCGATGTTTGTGGTATTTGGATTCTCAGGAACGTTGCTGGCAAAGTTTTGGGAGTCTGTCCCTCCCGACCCTTTGTTTGGACCCTTTGATAGTGCCAATGCAACGAGGGCGATTCAATTTGCGCTATTCCAGGTTGTCATCATTAGCCTGTCGACGTTGTTTTTAATTCGCAATTCCCCAAATATCAGCCGTACGTTTTGTTGGTTTGTGTTGTCAGTTATCGCTATGATTGACGTGTTATTCGCGAATCATTGGATGGTGGCGAATATCAATAGCGAAGTCTATGTGCGGGACGTGAATCGTGTATTTTCGGAGCCGCCGCTCGTCATTCTCCCTTATCCATCGCACTGGTTAACCCAGTCGTCGCAAAATCGCTTGAACGAGATTGCACTTTGGCAACGGGAAACGCTTTTTCCAAAACACCATCTGGAAATTCCCATGCGGCACATTGAATCATTTAGCTCGATCGAACTGGGGGTACCAATCGACCATTCAAGGCTGGGCGGTGTCCCGTTTACTTTCGGCGCAGGAAGGGGTCTTGATAGACCCAATACAAACGTTGTCGAACAGCGAAATGGATACCTGAAAATTATTGCGGAAACACTAGCTTCAGATCCCAGAAATCAATCAGACAGTGATCGAACTGTTCGTGTTTCAACCATAAATTTGCCGGACTGGCGAGTAACAAATACGACGCCGGACAGTCAAACCTACGACGCGATAGTGGTGCCATGGGAAAACGTGTTGATCGCAGTTAGGGTCCCTCTTGGGAAATGCACGGTTGAATTAACGTATCATCCGCAAGCGTTTTATCGGGGCGCATGGATTAGCGGAATCGGTTGGATAATCCTTCTGTTACTGGCTGTTTTTCGGTGGGTTCGAAAGAGTCGTCATTAGAGCGCATTTGGTTTAAGTTTGGCGTCTTTTCGTCGGTTTCGCCCGGCAATCAGAGCGCCACGACCGCTATACGTCCGTGCGACACGCACTAGTGACGTAAGAATGTATGCTTCGATTTTCTTGAGTACGGTTGGCGCTTTACGCGACGTCGGTGGAAGGGTTTTCTTCTTTGGCTTCTTTTTCTCGCGGCGGATGAAAGTTGTGATAACGTCTTGAGCAGAGATCCTGAAATTCTTCGAGCGTGGCCGTCCGGTCCTCCTCGGTAGGGAACGCTTGATCCAGCAATTGATCCAGGTGTTGATTGGCCATGTCGATCAGGGGTTGGTCGCCTTTCAAATATCGCTGGACAAACGCGCGATCTTCTTCGCTGACGTCAGCATCTTTTTTCGACACGTTGACAAGCACGTAAGACAGGTCGGCAAACGCTTCCGGGTACAGCCTTTCCAGACAAATGCATGTTTCGTCAAAGCGTTCAATTGGAAAAAGATGTGCTCTGTTGGTGGCAACCGCTTTCTTGATCACGGTCATATCTTCGAAGCCCTGACCTCCGTTCAAAAAATAAATCTGGCTGTTGGTCTGTGGATCAGCGTATTGTTCGACCAATTCGGCATTGGCAAATTCACGAAAGCTCATGCGTTGGGCGATGCAATTTACTTCTTCGAAATGTCGGTGGAAAAAATAACGCGAGATAAACCGTTCCACCGGATCGCGAACGTAGCACAGTGCGTAAACCACTGCGTGGGGATTGCCAAAGGGCAAATCCATCGAAAGTTTATGATCACTCAGACATTTGACCCACGGATGACAGCGAACAATTTCGCCGACGTCTGCCCGCGTATATTGCTTGGTTTCAAGGAGCGACTGTGAATTGTAGTAGCCTTCTCCAAAGTTTCGGTTCAGGAGTTGGCGCAGCGTTGAGCCACCGGCCTTGGGAACATGAACGTGAAGCCAAACTGTACGCATTTAGTATTCCGTTGATTGTCGCATTATCGGTTGCGGAGGGAGTACTGTGCCGTCTCGTCTATTTGAGTATTTTCTCATTCGAGTTGAAACGCGGCAATATCTGGAACCCCGACTTTCACCAAAATCTGAACCTAATTCAGATTTGGAAATCCAAAGGAGGCTCAAACTCGCACGGTTTCTCGCTCCTAAGTCGCAACTTGGGCTTTTCCATGATTACGGTGGTAAACGGACAAACGCTTTCCGTCAACCAAACGCTGGAGCCGATAACCGAATCGTGCCCCACCGTTGTATTGCCACCAAGAACCGTTGCGTTGGCATAAATCCCGACGCGATCTTCGAT
>CAMYNE010000258.1:2458-7286 GCA_947259675.1 uncultured Pirellulaceae bacterium | reverse complement strand
ACAGATCTTGCTAGCGAAATTGCGAAAGATTACGCGTTGGTTAGGCCAAGTTCTGCCGGGCAATGATCGACCCAGCTTGCGTCGGCTTCGTAGCCGAGAGTCACGAGACAGTCGCCCGTCAGCTGAACGAACAGTTCTGCGTCGTGTCGTGTGAAATAGTTTCTCCAATCGCCAACCGCGCCTTTACGAGCTTTCGCCGTCGGGGCCTCGGAGACAATGGATCGCCCCGACATTTTTTCAAAAGTTGCCGATTGCGCACATGACGATGCCGTCGTTTCGTCGTTGCTAACGCCAAGAACAGCGAAGATTTTTTGCAGCTCGCTCGGTTGATGACGGTGCATATTTTCGTAGGAGACTTGAGTATCGGCAGGCTTCGTCTCAAAAACTTCGATCGTTTCGCGCCAGTTTGTGGCCCATTTATGCATTACAGAATCATCAAAGAAACGATCAAGTCGTACGCTCAGATCTTGATCAACAAAAAAACGGTGGCGAACAGTTCCTTCGGCATCTTTCAATAACCAGTCGAACGTTCCGCTGGTAACTACGTCTCGACCGTCGCGTACGAGTTGAATGATCTTCGATTCGGGCAAGAGCTTGCGAATCTGTTCAACTACTAAATCAGCCGTTCCGGGATAGGGCGTGATTTTGTCGACAACTACTTTCGCGTCGTTTCGACGCATTGCGAAATCAACGATGAAGTTGACAAACGACTTTTGAAATGTCTCGATGAACTGGCTGTTATTCAAATCCAACTGATCATGAGAGTAGTGCACGGCGAAAGCTTTGGCGTAGCTGTCAAAGGTGAGCCGCGGTGATGTCGAGCCATCGTTGTTCTGCCAGATTTCGGCAAAATTGCCAAACAGCCGATGCTCGGTCGCAAACACATCCGGATGTCCGTTCAAGGCGGTGGTCAACCACGTCGAACCTGATCGAGGCGCGCTAACGACGAAATGGATGGGTGGATTGCTGGACATTGTCGTATCAGTTTCGCATCATAATCATAATCGTACTCGTACTCGTACTCCTAGTATCCGCCCAACCGAATCCGACTACGACTAAGACTACTTCGACTGTCCTAGATTTAGGATTATGGCTAGGACGAGGATGGAAAAAAACAGGGTAAGGTTGTGCTCGACCTCACTACTCACCAACACTCCAATCGTGTCGCATTTTGACCAATCCATTGATCCCCATTCCGGCACTATTTGTCGGCGGGCCCGTGACCCGAAAATTGCCTTGGCCAGATCGTCGATCATAAAAATCCGTCATTTCGGGTCCGTACAGAGAAACATTGAAGTAATAGGCGCCGATCATCAAAGGAATGCGCTCGAAGGTCAGCGTGACTGAATCGCCCCCCGATTCCAGATCGAATTGGACATCTTGATACGCTGTCGAAGTCGAAAACAAGGTGCCATGCACGGGTGACGACAGGGCAACAACCAGACGAGCATTTTTGAGCGTCTTTTTGCAGTTCAGCTGAACTCGCAATTTGACCGAATCGCCAGTTTCAAATTCGGTTTGTTTTTCACCGAGATCATTCTGTACTTCAATCGTGTTAATGGAGGCGACCGGTTTGTGGGTGCACTCTTCTTTTTTCTTTTGGTTTTCGTTGGAAACCGTCATCATTTCTTCATACACCGTGATTCCCGTTTCAAGCTCACCATCAAATACGATTTTGCCTTGCCCAAACACAACTGATCGCGAGGCAATTCGTTGTAACATGCCGACGGCGTGAGTCACGATTACGATCGAAACGCCGCTCTTGACAATCTCATTAAGGTGGGCGAAACATTTCATCCGAAAACCGACGTCACCTACGGCCAGGACTTCGTCCATGATCAACAGTTGCGGGCGAAGATTGGCCGCGACGGAAAACCCGAGTCGCATTCTCATCCCGGTGCTGTACGTCTTGATTGGATCGTCAATGACATGCCCGAGTTCGGCAAATTCGACGATCTTGTCGAAGTACCGATCGACTTCAGCTTTCTTCATGCCCAGCACGGAGGCGTTGATATATACGTTTTCACGGCCCGTGAGGATCGGGTTGAATCCGGAACCAAGTTCGATCAGGGCACCCGTTTTTCCTTTTAGTGTAATTTGACCTGCGTCCGGTCGAATCAGACCGTTCACCATTTTCAACATCGAGCTTTTGCCGGCCCCATTGGGACCGATCATTGCCAGGCACTCGCCCTGTTTGAGCTGAAAACTGGCATCGCGAACAGCAAAAAATTCTCCGCGACGCAAATCGGATTGGCTTCTGTCGCGGCCAGCCCCAATCATTTCTCGACCAAAATCGCGGATCCCATACCACATCGCTTTTTTGAGATTGCGGCAATAGATCTTCCAGACGTTGTTAACGTCCAGGATCACATCGTTGGAAAGTTGTGGGGAGTGAATCACGATCAGGCCTGCATTCTTTCAATGAGCACGGGGAGCGAAACGTGATAAAAAACAAGCCCCAACAACAGCAGCGGAAATGTGGCCCCTAAAAAAATCAAACCCACCATCAAATGTGGTGATGAGGATCCAACCAATAACAAGTCACGACTCCAAATCAACAGTGGTGCAGCCGGGTTTAGCCAATTCAATAGATTGCCTGGATAATCGGTCCAGGGTACATAAATGATTGGTGTTATAATCATCCAAAAGGGCAATGCCATGGAAATGAATCGACCAACGTCTTGATAAAGTGAACCGACAGGCATGATTAGCAGGCCCAGTGCCGTACCAAACAGTACCAGGCCGAGGACACCAATCGGAGCCAGCAAAATCGTCCAATCCACCGCGACGTTGAACCAGAGGAAAGCCGGGATCAGCAACAGCAGTCGAATCGCCAGATTGAATATAACTTCACCGAATCCGACGGCTAATAAAGCCTCACGTGGAAAACGGAGCTTTCCCAACATGTTTTTGTTTTTGCTCAGCGCAGCAAGAGGCATTTGAAACGCATCAATAAACGCTTGCCAGAGAATCATGCCTGTCAAAATGTAAACAGTGGCATCGACGACCGTTCCTTCCATTTTGAACACGCCGGTACTCTTGAGAAAAATCCACATCGCCGTGTTGGCAATTGGCGGTAGAAAGGCCCAAAACAGTCCGAGCAAGGTCTGCCGGTAAAGGCCTTTCAGGTTTCGCATGAACAGTCGCCAGGATAGTTCGCGTCCCTGGTAAAAGCCCACAAATATCGATTTGAAAAGCTTGATCGGTGAACGGATGTCCGATGACGAATTGTAGACCGTGATCATCTCCGCGTAGGTATCGTCGGGTTCGGTCGTGTTGTTATTGGCGGCGTTCTCTGCTCCAACCTTGTCGGGGGCCGGGTTATCGCGCAGCTCGTCAGCTTGCCCTGCCTCGGGATCCGTGGAAATCGAGTTGCCAACATTTGAAGCCATTTTTGTTACGCCAAGCCCACTCGAACGAGGTCATGTAAATGAATGATTCCGACCACTTTTTTTTCCTCGTCGACAACAGGCAACACCGTAATCTCACGATCTTCCATTAATCGCAGTGCTTCTGCCGCTAGCGAGTCCAATTCAATCGTTGTTGGTGAAGCGGCCATATGTTGTTCGACTGGGTTTTCCAATGGGTTCGAATTTGCCTGGAGTGCACGTCGCAAGTCCCCATCAGTGATGATTCCGGCGAGCTGGTTGGATTCATCAACGATTAGTGCTGAGCCGAGTCCCTTTTTCGAAATCGAGAAGATCGCATCGCGCAAGAGCGTGCGTTGTTTGATGGTCGGAATTTCGTTTCCGGTATGCATCAATTCCTTAACGGTCAACAATAACTTTCGTCCCAGATGACCACCCGGGTGGAAAATTGCAAATTGCTCACGTGTAAAGCCCCGGCGGTGCATCAAAGCAATCGCCAATGCATCACTCATCGCCAAAGCGACTGTTGTACTGCTGGTCGGGGCAACGGAAATCGGATCCGCCTCTGACTCGACAGCGGTGTCAATCAAGACCTGGCAATGCCTTGCAAGTGAACTATCGAGTTTTCCCGTCAAAGCGATGACTGGAATTCCAAATCGATGCATGTAGGGAAGCAATCGCAAGACTTCATCTGTCTCTCCGCTGTTTGACAGGGCGATCAATACATCCTGTTGAGTGACAAGTCCCAAATCGCCATGGGCGGCTTCGCTGGGATGAAGAAAAATCGCCGGCGTACCGGTACTGCAAAACGTGGACGCAGCCTTTTGAGCGATCCAACCCATTTTACCCATCCCGGTAACGATGACTCGCCCTTTGCAATCGGCCAACAGATCGACCGCGACCACGATGGTTGGATCAAGTCGATCAGCGGCCGCCTGGATTGCAGCGGCTTCACAGGCAAGTGCTTCTCTGATCTGCGCAAGACGACTAGTCGAATCTGCCGGATTCGAGGGGTCGCGGCGGTTTTCGGGCTGGTCAGAAACTTTGTCCATGAACTTCGCGTTTGGTCCTGCGCAAGATTGCCAAAATGATTAACGTATTATTATACCGAACGCTTATGAATATGAGCGTCTTTCTGCAATTGAGGCAACGTTGGAATCGTCAACACCGGGATTTTTGTGCGCGTAATCGGCAGGATCGTTGTGAAAGGCAACCAAACATACACGCCATTCGACCCAAATTCGACACGCTCGTTCAACGGCAATCACGTTCAATTCTCGACGTTGAATCCACGGATACAATATTGCTATATTGGGCGGGTGCAAAGCATCTCGGTTTATCACACGAGATTCTTGTCGCCGCGGCAAACGAAGGCAAAAAAACACGGTCGACGAATCGACCGTGTTTTTACTGTGCGATTTGCCGGCAATCGACAATTCCACACGAAACTATTTTGGCGT
>CAMYNE010000258.1:0-2410 GCA_947259675.1 uncultured Pirellulaceae bacterium | reverse complement strand
AATTGACGGGCCATCAATAACTGGCGGTCGAGGTTGTTGTGTAGCACGCTGTTGAAGCAGTCGATTCAGTCTCTCAATCTGACGTCGCTGTTCAATAATCGTTTGCTGATCGTTTCGTTTGCCAAATGCTGCAAAATCGGTTGCGGGCCGGTCGATCACTGACCTCAATGAATCGTTTGGCTCGACGTCTCGTTCGACTGATTCATCTATTTCAGGTGCAACACCCCATTGAACAAGTTCCTTGCGGGTTTTTCCGCGCGACTCGATGGTGAACTCCATTTGATCACCAGGTTTGAGAATTTTTGCAATCGATTCGAGTTCTTCGGCGTCAGTAAATTCAGCACCACCTAACTCCTTAATCTTGTCCCCACGACGAATCCCAACTTTGGCGGCATTGCCATTTGGAACGACACCGGCGACGATCATGTCATCATTTTTGTCTCGAACAAGCACCAGTCCAAAGTCATTCGCCTTCGATCTGGTTTGTTGGGTGGGCGGTCGAACTTGGGAGTTTGAATTCTTACGGGCATAAGGATTCGTACGCGAATATGGATTTGTGCGCTTAACGTTTGGGTTTGGCCTCGACGCTGGAGTGGGCGTCTTGCCGTTCGCTTGATCGCCCTTTTTTGGAGCCGGAGTTGGTGTGCGAGCCTTCTCGGCCGCTTCTTTCAATTTCTGTTGAGATTTCGCGATGTCGTCTCGGATCCGTTTCAGAAACCGACCGTTGCCAAATTTCCGATCCTGGGCCGACAGGTCAGTGCAAACGAACGTTGTGGCGAGAGCCAGAATGACGCAATACAGAGGCTTCATTGTTATCCTTCGAGATTGAGGGCGAATCAATTTGGGTGGTGACAATTCAGTGAGGGCATATCAATCGTCTTTAAACTTCGTCGGATTCTTGGAGACAATTCAGAGAATTCATTTTAGCGCTCCAAGTTTCAAGATACGTCAGAACAGGCTTAGCCGGGTTTATCGTAACAAAGCGATCCAGGTGTTAAGCTCTGTTGATTTTGCCGACGTTGTTACCGTTCTAGAAAACATAATCCCACCATCTCCGGGCGTTCGGGATATCGAATCACCGGTCAGTCGGAAACCATTTTCGCCGATTCCGATTTTCTGAATTGCTTAGGTGTGTTGCATACGACGCTCGTCAGCTGGATTCGTCGAAAAATTATCGTCATTTATGTCTTTTCCAACAGATTGCCAAATCGTTTGAGCCAGAGAAATCGGGCATCCGAACAACCGAAACTCGGTTTCGCAGATGAACTCAAATTGCCTCAGCCGATCAGAGTTTTCGACCAGGTATGTCTTGCTTCTGATGGATTTTGAATTTGTTGAATTCCATACGTTTTCTCCCGCGGTGTTTGGGGCGTGTAATATTTCGGCTATGATAGTCCCCTACCATTTATCTATGAGTCTTCCCGTTGAAATGCGAGTTCACAATGATTTTCGCACGCGCGATTTTTGCTTTATTGATTACATTATCCGTTTGCCTCTCGGCCGTTGGGGCCACTTCCGCGGATGACGATAAACTGCATGAAAAAATTAAGCTGTATGTCGACAAAGCCGCAACGGCATATAAGAAAAAAGACTTCGACCAAGCGGCCCGTTACGTCGAGAGGGCTCAAAAGGTCTTGCCTGAATATCTCGATTCGGCCAGCGAGGACGGCTTAAGGAAAATCAAGCCTCAATATGATCGTCTAAAAATGGCAGGACAACTGCTAGCCAAGCAAGGTCAAACGATTACGAAAATCGCTGACTGGCCAGATCCCAACGCGAAAAAGGAATCTGATTCCGAGAATCCAAAGAAGGCTAACGATAAGGCTGAGGAAAAAAAGAACGAGAAGAAGGCTGACTCCAAAACGATCAGTTTCACCAAACAAGTCATACCCTTACTGAATAAGAACTGTGCCAACTGTCACAAAAATCGAAGCATGGGTCAATTCAGCATCGCCAGCCATGCGACGATTATCAAAGGCGGTAAGAAAGGAAAAGACGTTATTCCAGGTGACGTCAAAAAAAGCCGATTGGTCACGCTGGTCGAAAAAAACCAGATGCCCCCGCCAGGCAAAGGCAAGAAGTTGACCAAAAAAGAAATTCAACTTTTGAAAACCTGGGTGGAACAAGGCGCGAAAGAAGACAAGAGTGAAGAAACCAGTAACGGTGCAGGTAACTTTCGGTGAGACAGTGCTAGACCAACCTCTCCCAAGCTTGGGCAAGCTTGGGAGAGGTCGACGTCTCAGCGTCGGGTGAGGGTTGTTTTGTTGGGGAGAAACACAATCTCCATTTTCCGGACCCTCACGTGTCGCCGGGAGAGGGAATAAATTCACAGCCTCTCCGCGACTCTACCAACGATGATATGCAGGATGTCCCTCTTTGACCGAGACAAAAGTCCCGGTGCCTTCAGCGG
>CAMYNE010000257.1 GCA_947259675.1 uncultured Pirellulaceae bacterium | reverse complement strand
TCAATCACGAGGTCATATTCGCACGGTTGACGAATGTCGAAAGGCTCGATCGTGGTACGATCGACTTTAAATGAGATTTGTTGGCCATCTAAATCTAACCGCAAATCGAGTGAGTTGAGGATTTGCTCGTAACAAATGGGCCAACACAAGTCTGCCCCTAGGGAAAGTCCGATTCGACGAACGGAAGCAGACATCACGACTCCAATTACGATCTATGTGTGTTAATCAGTCATTTTGCCCCAAATCATCGTGTCCTGTCGATGGCGGGGATTGACAGAATAATCTTAGACGGAGTGATTTTCAACGTTGGTCTTTATCAGGCTTGGAGGGCTCTACATCGGGTTCTTCGGTTTTGTCATTTTCTTGTTTGTTTTCACCAGCTTTTGGTTTGGCTGGTTCTGGCTCTTCGCTGGCTTCCTTTTGCGCTTCAGTTGCTTCTGCGGGTGGCGGGGCTTTCTTTTGTGCTTCGACCATCGCCGCAACGTCCGCTAATAACTGCTTCGCATCGTAAACAACGCCGTCTTTGATGGTCCAGCGGACGCCTCCGACTCTACCAGGTTCGCCGGTTTCGTCGTTCAGCCGGAGCGCTCCGTGACCGTACAGGACTTTGAGATTCTGGAGCGGATTCTCTTCGATCAAAAACATATCGGCGAGCAGACCGGGTTGGATTACGCCAAACTCAATCGATTTGCGTTTCGGATCGAAGATCGTCTTAGCGCCGTTCATCGTCGCACATTGGATGACTTCGAGAGGATGGAATCCGGCTTCCTGAAGCAACTCCAGCTCTTCGATGTATCCGAAACCGTAAGTATCATAGATAAAACCGGAATCGGCCCCGGTGGTCACTCGCCCACCCATTTTCTTGTAATCGTTGATTAACTGCATCCAAACGTGATAAAAGTTTCGCCAGGCAACCTCGTCTTCCGTTGTCCAGTCAAACCAGTACGACCCGTGATTCTTACGGCTGGGTTCGAAGAACTGCATCAGCGAGGGCAAAGTATACTGGTCATGCCATTCAGCTCGGCGAGCCCGCATCAAATCGCGTCCAGCTGAATAGATGGTCATGGTTGGATCAAAAACGGTGCCCAACTCCAGGTGCTCCTCCAAGTAAGCTTTCCATTCGGGACTTCCCGGGGGATGAATCTTGTCCCACAGACGCGCGACCTGTCCAAAGCGATCTTGTTCGTTGTTGTAGTTGTAATCCGTGGGCCAGGGTTGAACGACGTGATCTTTGAGCAATGCTTCAAAGTGGCCGTAGTAATGTGTGACGGTGCCTAGTCCCAATCGCGCCGCGTCCATCGCATCCATATGAGCAACGCCGGTTTGAGCGAGGTGGGCGACGGAGCCCAACCGCAATCGCTCTGCTTCTCGAAGCAAGGCCTGCATGATTTCGGGTCGATAGGCGCCAAGTTTCAATCCTTCGATGCCTTGTCCAGGTGCGGCCTCAACCCATTGACGAGCTTCTTCGGCTGTTTTCAGATTCCCCGGAGGACGTTGATAATTGACAATCCGCGGCGCGACGATTTCGTTTTTCGCACTGCGATCTTTCTCTTTGATCACCCATTCGTTGTTCCCGTTTAACGGAACGCCACGAACGGTCGTGACCCCGTGAGCCATCCACAGCTTGTAGCAATATTCGGCTTCAGGCGCTTTCTGCAAACTTCCCAGGTGGGCATGCATGTCAACAAAACCAGGCAGCAGGTACATTCCCACCGCTTCAATGACATGGTCGACATCTTCAGGAATTTTGCCGGAAGAAATTTTCTCAATTCGGTTTTGCTTGATCAGGACGTTGACGGGCCCGCGAGGCGGCGCCCCCGTTCCATCGATGACAATGCAGTCTTTGATAACAAGTTGATCGAACGGCCCAACTCCTTCGTCCGCGCGGCGGTCCGGAGCCGGAACAAGGTCTTGGGCGAATGAGGGCACTCCCAGGCAAGCGCAAACGATCAAGATTGTAATGAATACAAAAACGCGATGCGTAGCGAACATTGAGATTTCCGATGAGGTTGTCTGTCATATGTGAATCCAGATTATTATCCTAAACACAACCGGATCAAATGTGTTGGATCCTTCCAAGATTTTCCAGCCAGCAGGCGAGGCGCATAAAACAACCTGACAGACCTCTTGTCTGCCAGGCACGCGATGAAACAACGCAGTAATCAGCTCAAATCAACTTATCGCGATTCGCCTGGATGTATTTTTTCATCGTCGCGAGCATGGCTTTTCCAATCCCCTTGATACTCTCAACGGTGCCATCTTCGATGGCATTTGCAAGTGCCGCCAGGCTATCAATTCCGTAGTCTTGATAAAGCAGCTTTGCCGTTTTTGCGCCCAAGCGCGGAATCTCAGTAAGTTCAAGAACTGATTGTGGCGGCGGAGTAAAAAACTCATCACCATCGGTCATTTTGGTACAGGTACCAGTCTCAAGCAGTTCTCTTATGATTTTTGCAATGACTTTGGATACACCCGGAAGTGATTCAAGATTGTCATCACGATTCATCTTGAGCACTGATTCAGGATGTCGAGAAATCGCGTGTGCGAGTCGAGGGTATCTGGCAGCATGACTTTCTTCGTAGTTCCCGATCACAAGAAAGGCATATAACTGCTTCAACTTCTCTGCAAGTTGATCATTACAACGCCAGCGGATGCGCCCCTTGTGATCAACGTAAGATTCGTCGGAATAAGCAAACATGTCTGAGTTCTATGTTCCAGACCTTGGACGATGCAAGCACATCAGATATTGCTAGTAAACAAATGCGTTGAATTTTGCTGGCAAATTGGGCCCAATCCGGGCTAATCAGAAACTTTTTGCGATTGCTTAAACTTGCCCAACCCGCAAAGTCGATTCTCCCAAAGACAAACTTGTCTCGAAAAATCAGGGTAGGACCAATGCTAGCTCAGAACCAGAAATCGTTGACCATGATTTTGACGATCGCCGTTGCGTTGACAACGAGCTTCGTTTTCGGTCAACAACCACAACTGCCATCTCAACGATATCAACCAGTGCCGCCGTCCGTGCACATTCCTCCGACGAACGCCGAACGAATTCAGCTACGTCAGGTGAAAGACCGCGCGCAACTCGGCATGGCTCCCGTTCAAAAACGGATTAATTCAGGCCAGTCGACGTCATACAGGTTTTCAGATGAAAACGCGCCGTTGCCGGCATATGAACGCGGCACCGTCCAACAGACCAGCTACGTATCGGACGGCAATGAAATCCAGGTTCCCAATATTCTGGCTGGAAGTCAAACGACGGACAAAAACAAGCCTGCGACTTCAGCTGAACAACAGCCACGATCAGCCAGTGAGGACATAGAGTCGAGTCAAATTGCTCCAGCCAATGTCGCCAGCGAACCCATCAACGCAACGGCCACTGAAATGGTCAATCAGATTCAGCGATCCAATCCACTCGTGGACGCACAAGCTCTCGAGCACCAACAGAAGATTGCCGAACAACAGCTGAGGCAGATCCGTGAACGAACTGCTGCCGCCGCAAGTAAATTGGAGCAGGCTTCCTACCAAACCAGCCGAACTTTTCAGGAAGTTTCCGAGTCACCGCGCGAAGCAATGAGTTCCGACGAGTTCATTGAACAGCTCATGGCCGCCAAAACTTCAGAAGTCTCTACTTCCACTACTCAACAACCAGAACAAACCACGGTTGCTCAGACAATTGAAAGCTCGGCAGAGGTGGAAACTCCGATGTTGACGGCGAAACCGATTCAAGTCGCGTCAAGTAACCTCCAGATCGGCGAACCCGTTAATCAAATCCGACAGGTTGCGAATGAAACTCAGGGGCAACCCATTTCACAACCGGTCGCAAGACCCCCTCTGACCCGCAAGGCGCCAGAAATCACTCTTTCTGCTCCAGGCATCGAAGTTCAAACGTTTGGGCCTCGATCCATTGGTATCAACAAGACCTCGACGTACAAAATTATCGTTACCAATCGCGGTTCGATCGATGCGAAACAACTGCTAATTGGAATCAACATGCCTCAGTGGGTTGACATTGCCAATACAATTTTGACAAACGGCCAAAAAGAAATCACCGACGGCATCAAACAGGCAAGATTGGTTTGGACGGTAGATCATGTACCAGCCAACTCAGCCCACACAATTACGATTGAAACGGTACCCAGAAAAGCAGAGATGTTTGATCTAGGCGTTGAATGGACTTTTGCACCTCAAGTTGGTATGACCAGCATTGACGTCACTGAGCCGAAGCTGGAAATGAAAATCGCAGGGCCACGAGATGTGCTCTACGGCGAAAAAGCGATCTACCATGTTACCGTTCGCAATCCTGGAACCGGAACGGCTGAAAACGTGACGGTGATGCTTCCCGAAGCTTTAGGTGGAGAGCGAGCTTCGTTGGGTGAAATCACCGCCGGCCGTGAAAAGAATTTCCAGGTCGAATTATTGGCTCGAACCGCCGGACAATTGGACCTGGCAGCGACAGCCAAAGCCGACGGTAACTTGAACACTCAGGCCATTCGCCAAATCACGGTTCGCCGAGCTGAGTTGGGCGTCATCATTGACGGTCCACCCATGAAGTATGCAGGTGGAGTTGGTCAATACATGATTACAATCAACAACACAGGTGACGCAACAGCCCAGGATGTTGTCGCAGCCATCGCACTTCCAACCGGTATTAAGTACCTCAGTGGTGTCGATAGCGCAAAAGAAATTGAAGGCGGACTACGCTGGCAGGTCGGAACGATTGACGCGGGCGACCAGCGGACCTTCAAGATTAACTGTGAACTAAACGCAGCAGGTGATCTGCAAATCGAAGCAGGCGCACGCGGACAAGGCGACTTGGCGGCATCCAGCGCCTGTGTCACGACCGTCG
>CAMYNE010000256.1 GCA_947259675.1 uncultured Pirellulaceae bacterium | reverse complement strand
TGGGCGTTAAACTAGTGAACTCAAATCTGAACTACTTGGGATGAAGTTGCCCCGTCATCATCAGGTATGCGGTCGACCACATCAGGCTGACGAAGGGCGCGGCAAATATTAACCCGATGCACAACGCCAGGAAACCAACGATGAAGATTCCGATCGTTGCCAGAACAAGCACGATCACGTTGGCAAGATTCGGAATAGAAATTTCGAAGGCAAGGCCAAAACTCTCAAACACCCCTGCTTTATCGTCAACGATCAGGTAGTAGCATGGCCAGATGAACATCCAACCTATGAGTACCAGAAGGCCGATCACAACGGCACAGAGAATAATAAATTGTACAGAAAATGCCATCATCAGAAATATCACCAAACCTACAGCAAACATTGGCAATCCAACCAGCAGATAAAAACCAATGATGGGAAGCAGTTTTCTCCCGCCGCCGAAAAGTTCTTCGTACGAGGTGTGTTTGCCCCTCGCCATTTTGAGCGTCATTTGGACCAACCCAATCGTCAACCAGGTTTGGATCAAATTCAAAACCAAACCGAGACAAAATATTGCAACGACAATCGGGCCTTCGATTACCTCCGAAATTCTGTCCAGGACTGAGTCGATCATTCCCACGGCCATAATCGTCAGTGTCGCGCCAACCAGAAGGCCGACATGTTGCGAAAAAACCTCGGAAGCGTGACTGAGAATGTCCCCTACGCTTACCGTTTGACCCACGATGCGACCGCGGCTCTTCGATTGTTTCGCATGAGCTGCGGGGGCAAGATAAGGGTTGCCTGGTCCGGGTTGAGTTGGGTTGTCATAGGGATTTCCAATATTTGCAGGTCGCGCAGCCGTTGAGGCACCCGTCGACCTGTCGACTGCTCCCATCAAGGAAGGGAAATATTGGTACGCCGGTTTACCTACCGTTTCATGTTCGCCCCGAATAAGACAATTGGCCGATAGCCGGCCTTCCCTAACCCACACGCCCAGCTCTGCCATCCCCACGGGACCATAAGTCTGACCTGAAACGGAATCGATGAAGTATCGCGGCTGTGCCGCACTTGGCTTCGGGCCGGTCGTTGGAAAAAGCTCAACAACTTCTGCTTCCGCTGCCGGTATCTGACAAATCGTATCGCACTGTGGACAACGCGCTTTGCGTCCAGCGTTTTCATCGCCTACGCGGAGCTGTTTGGTACATTGGGGACAGATGAATTCGATCGACATAGAACAATCGTAAACAGGTGTAGCGTTTCGACTGTTCACCCGGTGAGTCCAGGCGCCAAGCCACTGCTTAGAATCGACTTTAATAGGCTACCAAGGTTAATCGGCCAGTCAATCACGGTGGAGATTTTTGGGTTACATCATCAGATTGCACTAATTTTCCCGTTTACGAAGATCACGTTACCGCACATTGAGTAGAAGCTGAAAGTGCCACTTGGTATAATGCGACTGTTCAATCAGCTGAACACCGATCACCTTGTATTCATCTGGTGACGGGACCACCTGAAGCTGATCTCTCCCATGATTCGGTGGTAAAAATGGTTGAAAACTGGTATTTCAATTTCTCGATTCGCAACAGTTGGATTTTTCTCGCGAGCCTCGCGATAACTTTCCTTCCACTCATCGGTTCTGCGCAGACAACGCATGCAACGACATGGACCGAAAAACCTAAAATCAGCTTCAATCGTGACATCAAACCGTTATTGTCGGACCGATGTTTCCAATGCCATGGCCCAGACGAAAGCTCCCGGCAAGGCGGCTTTCGGTTGGACGTCCCCGAGAGCGTACTGGGTGAAGCCGACTCGGGCGAAACTCCGATCGTGCCAGGCGATCCATCCAATAGCGAGTTGATTCGAAGGATCGCATTGGATTCTGATGATGGCGATCTGATGCCGCCTGAAGACTCGCACAAACCGAGAATGACGCCGCAGGAAATTCAGTTGCTAAAAGGCTGGATTGAGGCGGGTGCGATTTTCGAACAGCATTGGTCGTTCGTTCCACCCAGTAGACCCGAAGTTCCTTCCAACCCCGTGACATGGGGCAACGGACCAATCGATCAATTTATTCTTCGGAAAATGCTGGAACATGGGCTGCAACCCTCGAAAGCGGCCGATCGCTCGAAACTGATTCGCCGATTGAGTTTGGATCTTACTGGCCTTCCACCGAAGCCCGATGAAGTTGAAGCATTTGTGCAAGATGCCTCGCCCAATGCATACGAGACCGTCGTGGATCGCTTACTTCGATCGCCCCGGTATGGCGAACACATGGCACGGTATTGGCTGGACGCCGTACGTTATGGCGATACGCACGGATTACATTTGGATAACTACCGGGAAATCTGGCCCTATCGCGACTGGGTCATGAACGCCTTCAACGCGAACATGGATTGGGCCAACTTCACCACCAAACAAATTGCTGGTGATCTAATTGCCGATCCGACGACCAAAGATCTGATTGCCAGTGGTTACAACCGCTTGCACATAACTACCAACGAAGGCGGCTCGATTCAAGAAGAAGTCTACGTCCGGAACGTGGTGGATCGCGTCGCAACCACTGGCTCGGTATTCCTGGGATTGAGCGTCGGTTGCGCACAGTGCCATGACCACAAATTTGATCCGCTCACGTCCCGAGACTTCTATTCCATGTTCGCGTTTTTTAACAACCTGGAAGCGAACCCCATGGATGGTAACGTCAAAGACCATGCGCCAATCCTCCGGATACCGACGGAAGAATCGAATGCGAAGTTAGCAGACTTGGCGAAAAAAATTGAACAACTAACGGCCAGATCCGAGCAGAACGACCCTGAACTGGATCAGGCATTTCAGCGTTGGCACGACGAATGGCACGAGCGGATGAAATCCTTGTGGTCCTCACTACAAGTTGTCGAAGCAACTTCTGCGGCCGGAAGCACGCTTGAGATTGACTCGGATCAGAACGTGGTTACGGCAACCGGTGACAACCCCAGCAAAGACACGTACGAATTGACTTTGCAGACCGATCTGACCGAGATTACCGGATTACAATTAGAGGTGATGCTTGGCGACAATGGATTTGGAGGTCGCGCTCATAACGGCAACGCCGTTTTGTCTGAAATTCAAGCAGAGATTCGCCCCGCTGATGAAGGCCTGGAGTTCGAGAAGCTACGCTTTATTTCGGCCGCCGCCGATTATTCGCAACCCACTTTTCCAGCCGCCAAGGCAATTGACGGCACGATCGATGCCAGCTCAGGCTGGGCCATCGAAGGACATCAAAAGAAAGAAAATCGCGCGGTTACATTTGCAACGGACCGTCCGTTCGGATTCGAGGGCGGTACGATCATCCGGGTTCGCCTTATTTTTGAGTCACAGTTCTCACAACACAGTTTTCAGAGAGTTCGGTTATCGGCGTCCACCGATCCGATCATTGCGCCGCAGATTACTCGACCGTGGAGCCTGTTGGGGCCTTTTGTATCCGATAACGGCCAAACGGCCTATCATCATGACTACGGACCGGAAACTAGTGTAGACCTGACCAAGGTCTATCCTCAGTCCCCAGATAGCGACGCAAAAATCGGCTGGGTCCCACAACCGAATTTTGCTGACGCCCAAACGCATCTGTTTTCCGACCAGTTGATTGGGGTTCATTACCTGCATCGAGAAATTCTCTCGCCGGGCGAGCGTGATTTAACGATTTCGCTTGGTAGTGACGATGCGATCCGCGTGTGGCTGAACAACGAATTGATTCACGAAAATAACGTCGCGCGAGGCGTAGCTCCGGATCAGGAAACGGTCAAGTTGCCGCTACGCAGCGGATCAAACAACCTGCTCTTGAAAATCATCAACTTTGGCGGCGCCGCCGGATTTTACTATTTCGAAAAAGAAACTGGCCTGTTGATAACCAACGTCAAACTACAATCGATCCTGAAACTGCCTCCGGAAGAACGAACGCCTGATCAACAATCGGAATTGCAAGTCTTTTTTCGCGAATCCAGTCCTGAGTGGAAAAAGTTGAACGCTGAAATTGAAGCACTCAAAGCAGAACAACAGAAGGTTGAGTCGCAGCTTACTACAACCTTGATCATGAAAGAGCGTGTTGATCCCAAGCCGGCATTTTTGCTGACTCGCGGCCAATACGATCGTCCCGACAAAGAGCTCGGTCCGCTGCCCCGAGCTGTTCCCTCATTCTTGCCACCCTTGGCGGAGTCGGCGCCCAGGAATCGAACGGGTTTTGCCCAGTGGCTGCTGTCGCCCAACCATCCACTGCTGGCCCGCGTCACCGTCAATCGTTTTTGGCAACAATTCATGGGCACCGGAATCGTTGCAACGGCGGATGATTTCGGATCACAAGGATCACCCCCCACTCATCCAGAGTTGCTTGATTGGTTGGCGGTTGAATTTCGCGAAAGCGGTTGGGACGTCAAATCAGTTGTCAAACAAATTGTGATGTCGGAGACTTATCGGCAAGACTCCACGATTTCAGCGAAAGCGTACCAAACCGACCCCAAGAATCAGTGGTGGGCCCGGAGCCCACGATATCGGTTGGATGCTGAAACGCTGAGAGATCAAGCTTTAGCAGTCAGTGGTTTGTTGGTTTACAAAATGGGTGGACCGAGCGTAAAGCCTCCCCAGCCTGCTGGGTTGTGGAAATCGGTCGGTTATGTCGGGTCCAATACCTCCGTATTCACGGCCGACTCTGAACACGAAAAAGTACACCGCCGCAGCATTTACACGTTTTGGAAACGCACGTCACCACCCCCACAAATGTCGGTCTTTGACGCTCCCACACGCGAGGAATGTGTTGTCAGCCGCGAACGAACCAATAATCCGCTGCAGGCATTGTTGCTGCTGAATGATCCACAGTACTTTGAAGCCGCCCGGCATCTG
>CAMYNE010000255.1:4910-7337 GCA_947259675.1 uncultured Pirellulaceae bacterium | reverse complement strand
TCTGGGACCGCCGGATCAACGATGCTTATTTTTTGCCGTTACTTTCGATTGCAGCTTGAGCCGCAGCCAATCGGGCGATTGGAACTCGGTAAGGCGAACAGCTCACATAATCAAGGCCTGCGCGAACGCAGAATTTGACCGAATTGGGCTCACCGCCGTGTTCACCGCAAATGCCACATTTGAGTCCCGGACGAGTCTTGCGACCATTATTAACGGCCAATTCAACAAGTTGGCCAACGCCGCTCTCGTCAATCTGCGCGAACGGATCGACTTCAAGCATTTTCTTTTCCAGGTAGTCCGGCAAAAACGTTCCGATGTCATCGCGGCTGTATCCAAATGTCATCTGGGTCAAGTCGTTGGTGCCAAAGCTGAAAAACTCCGCCGACTCAGCCACTTTGCCGGCGGTCAACGCCGCGCGAGGAATCTCGATCATTGTGCCGACGAGATATTTAACTTTTGAGTTTTCCTTTTTGAGAATCTCGTCAGCGACTCGGCGAACAATTTTTTCAAGGTATTCCAATTCGGCTTTTGTTCCGATCAGGGGAATCATAATTTCCGGAATGACCTTGATGCCTTTTTTGCTAACCTTGACAGCCGCCTCTATGATCGCCTGCGTTTGCATTTCGCAAAGCACAGGAAAGGTTATACTCAAGCGGCAACCTCGATGGCCAAGCATCGGATTGAATTCATGAAGTGCCTCCACTCGTTCTTTGATCTTCCTGAGTGGCACATCCATTTCGGCAGCCATCGTTTTCAGGTCTGCCTCGGTATGCGGCAGAAACTCATGCAACGGAGGATCAAGCAGGCGTACGGTAACCGGTTTGCCGTCCATCGCTTTGAAGATCCCTTCGAAGTCCTTTCGTTGATGCGGAAGAAGTCTCTTGATCGCTTTATTTCTTTCTTGATCCGTATCGGCAAGAATGAAACGACGAACGTCCGTGATGCGATCACCTTCAAAAAACATGTGCTCCGTTCGGCAGAGTCCAATGCCTTCGGCACCAAACGCAATTGCCGCCTTCGAATCGTTCGGTGAATCGGCATTCGTGCGGACGTTGATCTTGCGAAACTTGTCTGACCAATCAGAAACCGTCTGGTACATCTTGAAGATCCAGTGTTTCTGAGCGGATTTGCTGCCTTCAACCAAGGCGGCAACGACAGGCGATGACTCGGAAGGAATCGTGCCCGCATAGACTTTACCGGTAGAACCGTTGAGTGAAATGACGTCGCCTTCTTTGAACGTTTTTGCGCCAACCGAAACGATGTTTTTTGCGTAGTCGATCTTGAGATCGCCCGCTCCGCAGATGCAGCACTTGCCCCAGCCACGGGCAACGACTGCTGCGTGCGAAGTCATTCCACCGGTGCTGGTGAGGATTCCTTCGGCGGCGCTCATCCCCCCGACGTCTTCCGGCGAAGTTTCGTGTCGGACGAGGATGAGCTTTTTTTCGGGGTGCTTGCTCTTGATTTTCTCTGCTTTCTTCGAATCAAAGACAATTTCACCGACGCCAGCGCCAGGGCCGGCAGGCAGACCCGTACAAATCGGCGTTTTCTGGGCTTCAATTTTGGCATCAAAAATCGGGAACAGCAATTGTTCAAGGTCGTGTCCGGTTACCGTCTGCAACGCAGTCCTGGAATTGAGCAACTTGGGCAACTTCGCGCCGGTGACGACATCAACACCTGTTGCCATTTCGACTGCCCATCGAACACCAGCTATTCCAACTCGCTTGGCATGTCGCGTTTGCAGCATGTACAGCTTGCCCTGCTGGATCGTGAACTCGACATCTTGCGGATACTTGTAGTGTTTCTCAAGCATGGCCATGGTCTTAAACAACTGTTTGCCCGCTTTGACAAGTCCCGGATCGGATTCGCTGATAAGTTCGTCAAGGTTCCGAGGGGTGCGAATACCGGCAACCACATCTTCGCCTTGAGCGTTGACCAGATATTCACCCATCGGTTTAGCTTCGCCCGTCGAGCCGTCTCGGGTAAAGGCAACGCCAGTCGCACAGTCATCGCCCATATTGCCGAAGACCATGGTTTGAACATTGACGGCGGTGCCGAGCAAGCCCGTGATCTTGTTGATGATTCGATACTTGACCGCACGCTCCGTCTGCCATGAATCGAAGACGGCATGGACCGCGTGCTCAAGTTGCTTCATTGGGTCTTGCGGAAAGTCGGAACGAACGTGCTTTTTGTAGATCTTTTTGTATTGACCGACGAGCTCTTCAAGCTGTTCTGCGGTGAGATCGGTGTCTTCGGCGGCTTTGTACTTTTTCTTGATCGTGTGCAGTGCTTGCTCAAAATGTTCGTGATGGAGTCCAGAACTTGGGCCCATCACGACGTCGCCGAACATGTCGATGAAGCGCCGATAGCAATCCCAGCCGGCTCGTGCGTTTCCGGTTTGTTTGATGAATCCGTGTACTGATTTGTCAT
>CAMYNE010000255.1:0-4849 GCA_947259675.1 uncultured Pirellulaceae bacterium | reverse complement strand
CCGCACCTGAACGGACCGAAACGAGTAACGGATTTTTGCCGTCACCCAGCTTCTTGCCTTCTAGTTTTTCGAGTTTGCTCAATTCCTTTTTGACTTGCTGCATCATCTCTTTTGGGTACGCGCCTGTCTTTTCGTAGATGCTGCAGGCCTCGGTTGAAATGGTGAAGCCAGGGGGAACCGGGACGCCTGCGTTTGACATTTCTGCAAGGTTAGCGCCTTTGCCGCCGAGCAATTCTCGCATCGAGCGATCGCCATCGGTCATGTTCTTGCCGCCGCCATAAAAATAGACGTATTTCTTAGCCATCTTTTTTTTGCCTTTTCGTTGAATCAAATGTGATGTAGCCGTCATGCCAGCCGCGCGAATTGATGCGGAATCCCAGCAGTTTGGGCAGCCTGGCTTAAATATTTAACCCGCAGATGCGATACTCGATCATTTAGAGTCGGTGGACCGAGCCAAAGAGGTTTCCGACGCCACACAGCCTATCATTTTGCTGATTTACGGTAAAGATAGCGCTCTTCAGCGCAGTCCGAACGATGACTGGTTGGATGTAACAGCCTTGATGATCGGTATTTGCAGTTCCGGCGAGTTAACCAACAGCAGGTCCGTCCCAAACTCGCAACAGGCTGGGACAGCCTGATCAACCCTGCCCAGACTCTGATTCAAGTGGGCTCCAAGTTGACACGCCGCTAGCGTTGAGATCAACAGCGTTAAGGGCGATTAATGGCATTACTTAAATGCCGCAATTTGAAGAAACGTTAATGGATCCGTTTTATGTCAAGATTTTGGCACTGGCTGGAGCGATCCCTGCGAGCTGATTGCCTAAGCGAACATTTTTGTCGCAGGACTGCATTTTTCTTCAAAAAAGGACCGGTAGTGGCAAGTCCTTGAATGTCAAAGCATAATCAGTTCCTAACCGGATTGTCGTTAGCTTGAGCATGGCACACGGATGCGTATCCCAACCAGATATTTTGTTTACTCGATCGCATTGAGCGTCAGCTGGTATTCTGCGCTCATTGCCCAATTGGAAGAAAAGAAATCGGCACCCCCAATTCCTCCGGTGGTTCAACTAGGCAGGATTGATTCTCCGCTTATTTTGGAGAGTAGTGGACTGGCGATTTGCGCAACACGTGCGAACGCGATCTGGACACACAATGATTCGGCGAACGCCAGCGCAGTCTATCTTCTTTCGACAAGCGGCCAACTTCTCGCGAATGTTGCGGTTTCCGGGATCAATAACCTGGATTGGGAAGCAATGTGTGGGGCCGTAATCAACGGTCAGCGTTATCTGGTGATTGGGGATGTGGGCGATAATCTTGAACGACGGACAAGCTGTTTCATTTATCTTTTTCCAGAGCCAAATATCGCCGGCGAAACACCGGTCGTTCAAAAGGTTAAACCCATCAGGTTGGAGTTTCGATACCCCGATGGGCCACACAATTGCGAGGCGATCGGGTTTGATCAGTTGTCAAATAAGTTGTGGCTGGTCGAAAAAAGATATGTCGATGACGACCGCAAGACGAGACCGGGAGTATTTTCATTACCGCTGCAGTTGACCGACACGAAAAGACCGATTGTAGCGAATCGCATTGGGAACTTCCCTGTCCGTAACGTCACTGGCATGGATTTTTCGCCTGATGGGGAACGACTAATTATTCGTAACTATCTCAACGCCCACCTGTACACCCGAAAGAACGAAATGACGTGGCGAGAAACGATTGCGTCACAGACGCCCAAGCCGATTGTGTTGCCTATCCAGCGTCAAGGCGAAGCAATTTGTTTTACGGCAGATTCAAAATCCGTCATCGTAACCAGCGAAGTCAGAAGGCAGCCGATCTGGCAAGTGAACTTGGACGCGACAACACCGATTCCGGAAAATGGAAGGAATCAGTAGGTCAGTCCGCCGCGGTTGTCTCAGACGGGACAGGCTGAGCTTCCGTTACGACTCGGAGAGGCTGCGTTTTTTTGTGATTTGTATGCGCTAACGCCGGGTGTCCCACAATAGATGCAATTTTGCTCGTAGTACCGGTCCAATTAGGACGTTTTGTTTTCGCCATTGTGGCAGTCAAACAGCGCGGATGATCCAAGGACGTCTTGTTCTTCCATAACCGACAAGGGAGCCCGTTATCACCTCCGAATTTTATCCGTTGTTGCCCCATCTGGATTGGCTTGACGATCAGTACCAGTGGATGTTTGAACTGGTGCAAGAGTTGTGCAATATCAACTCTGGAACTTACAACCTCGCGGGTCTCGAGCATGTAAAACGGCGGCTTGTTGAAGAGTTTTCGATTCTCGAAGGAATGACAAATGAACTTGAAATCGACCCTCAACTAAAGATCAATGATCGCGGAGAGGCGATTGAACAACCCTTAGGGCAGCTAATCCATCTCACCAAGCACGACGATGCTGCTCTTAAGATTATGCTTTGCATCCACATGGATACGGTCTATTCCGTTGATCATCCATTTCAAGAATGCAAAATGCTTGAAAATGGTAACTTGAACGGGCCAGGGGTCGCGGACGCCAAGGGTGGCTTGGTGGTGATGTTGGCGGCGCTTCGGGCGTTGGAAAGAAGTCCATTGGCTGGCAACATTGGATGGGAAGTGATTATCAACCCGGACGAAGAATTAGGATCACCGGGAAGCGCACGATTTATCAAAAGTCGGGCACCCCACTGTGATTGGGGACTCTTATTTGAACCTGCGTTTTCGGACGGAACTTTGGTGTCGTGGCGAAAGGGAACGGGCAATTTCACCTTTGTTATTCGGGGGCGAGCGGCACATTCGGGGCGGGAATTTGAAAAAGGACGCAATGCGATCGTCGCGTTATCCCGGCTGATGAATCAAATCGATCAATTGAATATCAATTCCGAAGTGACTCTCAATGTTGGGCGAATTTCGGGTGGCGGACCACTCAACATTGTGCCTGATTTGGCAATCGGTCGGGTCAATGTGCGTGTCAAAACACTCGAGCAGAAGTCTGAAGTTGAAGCCGAACTTAAACGACTCGCAGACAGCGCTAATCGAGCGGACGGAATCAGTGTGGAAATGTCTGGTGGTTTTACCTCACCACCAAAAACGCTTGACGAACGTGCCTCGGCGCTTCAATCACGGATTGAACAGTGTGCTGCGGTTCTCGGCCAGAAGATCAGTTGGTGTGGCACGGGGGGTGCGAGTGATGGAAACAAATTCGCAGCCGCCGGGTTGGCGAATATTGACACACTTGGGCCTCAAGGCGGAAATATTCACAGTCGTCAGGAATACTTGATTCTGGAGAGCCTCGTGCCGTGTGCAAAACGGGCAGCGTTAATTTTGTTGAGCTTTGCGGCTGAAAACAACGGTAAGTAGGTGTTATAAAACGAGACGGTTAATTTGTAACAACTCGTCAGTCTTGAAAGTTTGGGCAAAGCAGATTGTTTTTGAAGAATTTTCGGATTTTGAAACAAAATCTGCTGTGTCGGAATTACTAATTTGTCGTCAAATTTGCTGTGTCCAAGGCTGTTTTTCAAAACTGCTAAATAAATGTTATTTACGATTTGAAATTTCGGTCGCGATCAAAAATAATAAGAGTAAGGCTGAGTGGACGGCGTTCGGCCCATGGCACCTAATTTGCGAATCGGCGTAGCGCCGAGCGCGCTAACTAACCGCGAGCGCTGGTGTGCGATTGTTGTTGCATGAAACAGGGCAATCGCAAAGCTTAAAGTAGGTGTTAACGGGAATCAGTCCCAATTCGAAGCGCACGTCCTCTTTGCAATTAGGCAAAAAAAAAGGAGTAGATTGTTTCGGCATGGAGCCGATTCCAAGAATTCAAGTTAGATTTTTCAATGAATGTGCAACCTGAAAACTCTCGCCATCGAAGTTCAACTTTATCACAACTTCCAGAAGACAAACGCTTCTATTCTGAAGCACGTGTGATCGTAAAAGATCTATTTGCGCCAAGTTCGAAACTCTACTGGATCGACTTCACGATTTCAGTGATATCTGCGTACGCGTTCGCGAGCATTTACTTGGCGTTACCGATGACCAACGTCATTGCCTGGATCTGTCTCCCTGTTGCAGCCATATTGATCTATCGGGCCTCCATGTTTATTCACGAAATCGTTCACATGCCGAGCGGAACGATGAACGCGTTCAAGGTTTATTGGAATATCGTCGCTGGAATTCCGATGATGGTCCCTTCCTTTACCTATGACAGTCACGTTCATCATCACAGCAGTCGTCACTATGGAACCGAACAGGATGGCGAGTACTTACCGCTAGGCCACGGCAGCGTGTTCGGAATTCTGTTGTTCCTGATGCAGATTGTTTTCCAGCCAATTCTTGTGTTCTTGCGCTATTTAATTGGAACGCCGATCTCGTTTTTGCATCCGAAACTTAGACATTGGTTTTACACGCATGCCACTTCACTTGTGATCAATTTCAAGTACGAGAAAGAAGTCGCCGCCGACACTTTCAAACGTTCCAATACGATCTTCGAACTCGCTTGTAGTTTTCTCGTGTGGTTGATGATTGTGTTGATCGTTTTTGGGATTTTTCCGGAGGTTCACCTACTGAAAATATTGTTGCTGGCCACGGTTGTGTTGACGATGAACCATGTTCGCACACTCGTGGCCCATCGTTATCGAAGTGATGGCGGTAAGATTTCGCATTTGGATCAATTCCTCGATTCAACCAATATTACCGGCAGCTGGTGGACGGAGTTTTTGTGTCCCTGTGGATTGCGTTATCACGCACTTCATCATTTATTTCCGGGCATTCCCTATCACAACTTGGGAATCGCGCACCGACGACTGGTTGCTCAATTGCCTCCAGAATCGCCCTACCATGAAACGGTGTATTCAGGTTTCACGCC
>CAMYNE010000254.1 GCA_947259675.1 uncultured Pirellulaceae bacterium | reverse complement strand
GGAGGTCGGAATGGGAGGGAGGTCGGAATCGGAGGTCGGAATGGGGGGGCGGAATGGGAGGGCGAATTATGGATTTGATTTGTGAAATTTGAGATTCTGAAATTCTGAGATCTCGAATTTAGCTTGTGCAAGCCAGATCACAAAAAAAGCCAGCCGATGACTGCATCGGCTGGCATGGGTTTTCAATTGTGTTTTCGGTGTTCTAGATCAATTTCCGTTCTCCGAATTCCGACTGGGTTTCACTCTTTCGTCTCGGTGTCTTCATCCTCTGAGGCGGCATCTTCTGCACCAACATCGGCTCCGACTCCAACGGGTTCCTCACCTTTCTCTTCGTCATCCGGTTTGACTTCCGGTTCGACAAACTGGCCATCAAACTTGAGACTTCGAATCTTGCCGCCTTCATCGCGGACGACGTCAACAAGGATTCGATTCTTGCCGTCGAAGGCGCCTTGCAGCAGCTCTTCCGAAAGCGGATCTTCAACGAAGTTCTCAAGAGCTCGTCGCAAAGGTCTTGCCCCGTAATCGAGGTTGGTGCCCTTTTTGATCAAGTAGTCTTTTGCATCTCCGGTAAGTTCAAGTGCGTATCCTCGTTCGGCGAGTCTTTCGCGAATCTTCTGTAGTTCCAGGTCGACAACCAATTTGAGATCTTTCTTGTCCAAGTGACGGAAAATGATCGGCTCATTGGAAAGTCGGTTGAGGAATTCAGGTCGGAAGGCTTTTTGAATCTCGTCATAGACGCGTTCTTTCATGCCTTCGAATGTCGCATCATCACCGGCCCCGGGGAGACCAAAGTTCGCTTCGTTCTTGATCGCATGGGCGCCAACATTGGTGGTCATGATCAAGATTACGTTTCGGAAGTCGATATTTCGACCAAAACTATCGGTCAAACGGCCTTCTTCCATGACCTGCAAAAGCATGTTGAAGATGTCGGGATGGGCTTTTTCGATTTCGTCCAGCAATACGACAGCGTACGGTCGACGACGGATTTTTTCCGTCAATTGACCGCCTTCTTCGTAGCCAACGTATCCCGGAGGGGCACCGATCAGACGACTGAGGTTGTGCTTTTCCATGTACTCAGACATGTCGATCGTGACCAAAGCCTCTTCATCGCCGAACATGAACTCGGCAAGTGCTTTGGCCAACAACGTTTTTCCAACCCCCGTAGGTCCGGCAAACATAAAGCTGCCGATCGGGCGTTTTGGATCTTTCAAACCGGAACGACTTCGCCGCACGGCTTTCGAGATCGCTCCCACCGCGGGTTCCTGGCTGATGACCTTTTTGTGAAGCTCTTCTTCCATCTTCATCAAGCGGAGAGAATCTTCGGTCGACAGTCGAGTCAGCGGAACGCCTGTCATCTTGGAAATGACTTCCGCGATAACTTCTTCGTCAACGATCCCATCCGTCTGTTGTGATTTTTCGCGCCATTCGCGTTTGATCTGTTCTTTCTTCTTCTTCAGTTTGTCTGCCTGATCGCGCAGACTGGCTGCCTTTTCAAAATCCTGATTGGCGACCGCGTCTTCTTTTTCTTTATTCAGACGCTCGATGTCGACGTCGATTTCTTTGAGATCCGGCGGACGGCTCATCGTGCGAAGCCGGACGCGTGCACCTGCTTCGTCGATTACGTCAATCGCCTTATCGGGCAGACACCGTCCCGTGATATATCGTCCGGACAAATCGACGGCGGCTGCAATCGCGTCGTCGGTGATCTGGACTCGGTGGTGGTCTTCGTAACGCTTGCGAAGTCCCTTGAGGATTTCGATCGTTTCATCCATCGAAGTTGGATCGACGAGGATTTCCTGGAAACGTCGAGCCAAAGCGGAGTCTTTTTCGATATATTTTCGATATTCGTCCAAGGTCGTGGCACCAATGCACTGGATTTCACCGCGAGCCAAAGCCGGTTTGAGCACGTTAGCTGCATCAATCGCGCCTTCCGCTCCACCGGCACCGACAAGCGTGTGAAGTTCGTCAATGAAGAGAATCGTGTTTTTGGCCCGTCGAACCTCGTTCATCACGGCCTTGATACGTTCTTCGAATTGGCCCCGATACTTGGTACCGGCCACCATCATGGCCAGATCGAGCACAACAATTCGTTTTTCGGAGAGGATTTCTGGCACTTCACCAGAAATGACCATCTGAGCGAACCCTTCGACGATGGCGGTTTTTCCGACGCCAGCCTCGCCGAGGAGTACGGGATTATTCTTAGTCCGTCGGCAAAGTACCTGGATGGCTCGTTCGATTTCGGACGAACGACCAATGACGGGATCCAGTTTTCCCTGTTTAGCAAGTTCGGTCAGGTCGCGACCAAAACTGTCGAGAGCGGGTGTTTTGGATTTTCCGCTTTTGCCAGAAGGTGCTTCACCGCCGGCACCCTCACGACCACCGCGCTCAGAACCTTCACCCCCTTCAAGTCCATTACCGAGCAGGTTGAGGACTTCTTCCCGAACTTCTTCAAGTTTGAGACCGAGATTCATCAACACTTGAGCGGCAACGCCTTCTTGTTCACGCAGCAGGCCAAGTAAGATATGTTCGGTTCCGACAAAACTGTGATTGAGATTACGAGCTTCCTCCATCGAGTATTCGATGACTTTTTTGGCTCGCGGTGTTTGCGGCAGTTTGCCCATCGTGATCATCTCGGGCCCGCTTTGAACAAGCTTTTCGACTTCAAGTCGAATCTTGCGCAAATCAACGTCAAGATTCTTGAGCACGTTGGCTGCGACGCCAGTACCTTCTTTCACAAGCCCAAGGAGCATGTGCTCGGTACCGATGTATTCATGGTTGAAGCGCTGCGCCTCTTGATTGGCCAGCTGCATAACTTTTCGAGCTCGGTCGGTAAACCGTTCGTACATTTCACTCTCCCCAGTAAAGTGCGCGAAACAAATTTTTGTTTCTTCGCGATAAGTTGGCGCATGGTTCACAGCAAGTCCGGTGAGCCATTACGTCGGTGACAGTTTCCTGACACCATGTTTTGTCATTTGGACGAGTCTACCTCTGTTGAACTGCCTGACTCATGCAAAGAGTCAGACGAATCAATAGTTGCTTCGTCAACGTCGTCATCCGATTCGTCGGCTTCGATCAAGTCGATCAGTTTCCGTTCACGTTCAATTTCAAAGTCCCAATGAAGGGACTCGTCAAATTTCGGGATCATTTTCAACTCTTCCCGCGCTGCGTCCAAACGTCGCTGGTGTCGTAACATGGTTGCCAACAACAAACGGCTTTCAACGTCACGCGGGACAGAGACGAGTCTTCGTTTTAGTAACGATTCCGTTTCCGTCCAATGGCCCTTTAAGTATTCGCGTTGTGCCTGATTAAACAAGGTGTCGGTGGTTTCACCCACGTTTTCTCGGGACTGACTACCTACTGCCATCACGTCAGGAAGACACTTGTATGAAACCCATGTTGATGCCGTCCAAACGAGTAATATCGTCGGCCACGCAACCAGCGGGAAAGTCACACCCAGCGATGTTGGCCACAGAAAAGTCGAAACCAATGCTAAATTCAACAGGATTGCGAACCCAATTGCAACTAACAACGAAGACGAATGTCCCCGAACCCATAATCGGGCTAGTCCTGGCCAGCAGCACATCAAAATTGGGCTCCACCGCATTAGCTTGAAACTCCAGCTTTCCTACTTGAAAATACCACCCTCATAGCGTCGGTGAGATTTCTAAAATATTGATTTTTTTGCTCTCGTTCTCGGCAAGTATTGAATCCTTCCGAACTTACGTCAATTCCAATCACAATGGCCGTGATTTTCTCGCAATCGTACGATCCCTATGGAAAGCAAAGCTTTCCAAAATCATGCGAGAATCACGTGACTTAGTAGAAACATTTGGTATTTCAACCATTGCACTTCCTAAAAACAGAACAAATGATAGCAATGCCCGTGCCGCTAACGACTCTCCAATCCTGCGTATGTACGACGGTTTGACCCGCAGAATCCTTTCTCGCGTTTTGAGTTTTATTTAGTAAGCGATCGTTGTCGTGGCCTGAAATTATGTTTTCGCGTTTTCAGCAGTTCAAAACCACAAACTAACCTGTCAGTCTGGCAGCAAACAAAAATGACCGAAAATCTGTCGGAAATCTGTGCTTATCGAGTTATTGACGCCGCACGTAACCGCGCCAACGAAGGAATTCGGGTTGTTGAAGACTACGTCAGGATGGTCGTCGGTGATCAACACTTGTCCGGTCTCCTCAAAAACCTAAGACACGAGTTGACTCTGGCGACACAGACATTTGAGACAAACGTTCTCATCGCCGCGCGTGATGCAGTGAGTGATGTGGGCCGCACGATCCGAACTGAATCCGAATACAAGCGCGAACACGCGTCCGATTTGGTTCAATCCAATCTCAGCCGGGTCCAACAGGCGTTGCGAACCATCGAAGAGTTTTCAAAAACAATTTCTGTTGACGTGGCCGGTCGCGTTGAGCAGTTGCGCTACGATGTCTATACCATTGAAAAAGCTGTCATGACAACGATGTTTAGTTTGCAAGACATTAGTGGCCCGAGTCTTTACGTTTTGACCGATTGTCGCGGCAGCCAGAACGAGTTCAGGAATCTGGTGTCGGGATTGATTAACGCGGGTGTCGATTTGATTCAACTTCGTGATACAACCAAGAGTGATCGCGAACTGATCAAAGTGGGGCGAATGCTAACAGAGCTAACTCGAGATTCGTCCACACGCTGGATCATGAACGATCGACCTGATCTGGCCGTTACAAGTAACGCTGATGGCGTGCATCTTGGGCAATCCGACATGAAAGTTTCAGAAGCTCGCCGAATCGTTGGAACTACGAAACTGATCGGCGTTTCGACTCATGATCTCGACCAGGCGCGTCACGCCGTCCTCGATGGTGCGAACT
>CAMYNE010000253.1 GCA_947259675.1 uncultured Pirellulaceae bacterium | reverse complement strand
CAAACGGATCGCCCTCACGGATGATAGAAATCGTTGACCAACGCTGATCGGTTTGAGATCGTTCAACCGCGATCTTGATTGAGCTATTACCGATGTCGACCGCAATCAGTTGCATTGCGAATCCTTGCCGTTAACAAGACACGGTGTATTGATCCAGAGCTTGAGCAATCCGACGAATTAAAACAGGAAGTCCAGCACCCGTTACTGCAGAGATTAAGAGCACTTCATCGCTGGTGTGTTTCTGAAGGCTCTGTTGGACTGCCGAGGATTCGGGCAGTTCGGATTTCGTGACAACAACAATTTCAGGTCGAACTTTGAGCTGCTCATTGTATTGTTCAAGTTCGTTTCGAATCGACAAGTAGTTCTCGATCGGGTTGGATTGGTCCATGGGGGTAGGTTCGACCAGATGCACGAGGATTCCGGCTCGCTCAATATGTTTCAAAAAATCATGTCCCAGACCAACTCCCGCGTGGGCACCTTCAATCAGTCCGGGAATATCGGCAAGAACAAAACTTCGATCCTGGTCGATTTTGACTTGCCCCAGGTTCGGGTATTTCGTCGTAAACGGATAATTCGCAATTTCCGGCTTGGCACTCGACAACCGGCTGAGCAGCGTGCTTTTCCCCGCGTTGGGTTTGCCAATCAAGCCCACGTCGGCAATGACCTTGAGTTCGAGAATCAGGCGTTTGTATTCACCCTCACCTCCGGGAGTCCATTGTCGTGGGGCTCGATTGGTTGACGATTTGAATCTTGTATTGCCTTTTCCACCTTTTCCGCCGCGGGCTGCGATGACGGAATCGTTTTCGGCGGCTAGATCTTTGAGGACCAGCTTATTGGCCGAATCAATGACGACGGTGCCAGGAGGAACTTCAATCGTGATATCCTCACCTGCGCGGCCCTGACGATTTGAGCCCATTCCGTTGGTACCATTTTTGGCTTTGAGCAGTCTCCGATGCGAGAGGTAAACCAGACTGTTGACGCCCGGTTTGGCGACGATGATTACGCTGCCGCCATCACCCCCATCGCCACCATCGGGTCCTCCGCGGGGAACGTACCTTTCGCGCCGAAAGCTCATACAGCCATTTCCGCCATTGCCGGCGGTTGCTTCTACTTCTACGCGGTCTACGAACACGAATCCGGGTACTTTTTGACGGGAGGTCGAGGCTCCTGCCGAGAGATGTGAAAATCGACGAACCAAAGTTCGGCGGGAGCCTCAACCTCCCGTTTATTTGTGAAAGCTAATTATTGAAAACGCTCGAAGTATAAATATGGGGCGCAAAAAAAGGATGCCAAAAAGGCACCCAGTCATTGTTGCAATTCCATTGGCCGCGTCAAATTCGCACGCTGCCAGGTGGCGGACCGTTAGGGCGATCAGTTGTTTTCAACAACGATATTGACTCGTCGTCCGTCACGATCAAACATCACTTGGCCGTCGGTCAGCGCGAACAAAGTGTAGTCTTTGCCTTGACCCACACCCTTGCCAGGGTGCCATTTGTTACCACACTGACGAATCAGAATATTGCCGGCGCGAACGTGTTCGCCACCGAACTTTTTTACGCCACGGCGTTGAGCATTGGAGTCGCGACCGTTTCGACTGGAGCCCTGCCCTTTCTTATGTGCCATGATTTGCCTCGAAAGTCGATTGAAATGTGAAACCTCGAAGTTTAGCGATAAATCCACATATGATCAAGGCTTTTGATGAAGCGAATCGAATTATCCACGGTGGGCTCCCAATACTGAGGCTCGATTTTCAGGATAAAATCCGTACCCTCAGCATCCTTGAACCGCCATTTAATGCCGTTGACCAGAGTTGCGATGGCGACATCGTTGGGCAGTGAGATTCCAGAATCGGCGAATGCCTTGGCCAGGGCCGGTGGGAGAGTGCCGCTATCCAACTGCGGCGCGAATGGTGACTTGAAGGTAGTCAAGCTGATTTCGGCATCAGCTTCGAGAACCAGAATGTTCTGATCAGCGTTTTTGTCCATACGATAGGCGCGTAAAACTGGGCCAGGAAGATGATAGCGGCGGCAGATTTCGACTTGTTCCTGAGAATCATCGACCAGCGGAATTCCGTAATCGATTCTGTCTTTGATCTCTTCGGCAGTATCCCCGGGACGCCAAAAATTAAGTTGCAGTGTACGATATTTGAATCCGATTTTCCCATTTTTCGAACTAATGCGATACGCGTTGGTCAAACCGCTCACAAATACACTTACGTAATCAATCGTTGGATCGACATCTTTCCATATAGCGACGCCCCATACTCCCGGGTCGGTCGGATCAGTCGAAACCGGGATCTTCGTCTGAGACATCTCGTAAGTGTTTAGTAGATGTCGATTCGGATCCTCACGATGCTGAATCAGTTTCACCAGGTCGGGCGAAACTTGATCACGGTAAACGACGCGGCGGTATTGCCCGTTAGGTTCCGACGCCCATCCTTCCAGCGAAAACCGTGGTAAGAATTGTGCTACTTTAACATCGCCTTTGTTACGCAGTCCCTGATTTTTTATATGATCAAATCGCGGATCCTCTTTGACCTGTTCGTAGGTTAACGTTTTTCCTGTATTGCGAATTCGATAAACCATGTACCAAACGTTTTTGCCGTCAACTTGAATTTGACGCAAACCCAGGAATCCGAATTCATATTGCCACACATCGCGAAAAAAGACGATCTTTCGCGTCTGACCGTACAACGTGTATTGCATCGGAATAAAGTTGGGCTTGTATTCGGTAGCGTTGAGACCAGGTAGCGGCAACGGAATCGTAAAGCTGTCTCGCGCATTGAGCACCGGTTCGATTACATTTAGAACGCCCGTCGCGAGTGGTTTGGGACTCGCTGAATCGACTTGAGCATTTAGTGATAGGTTTGGCGAGGCGCTGAACGCGATCATAACTGCGAGAAGTAGAATTCTTTTGAGAAATCGTTGCATAAGGTGCACTCAGCTAATCTTGACCACCAACAAAAATGGAAGACGGCTAAACTGTTCCGTCAAGTAAGCACGGACATCGGCCGCATAGAATCGATGTCTAGACATAAGCTCAAGTATAGTTGGGCCAATTAAAAAGGGTCAAGTTTTCACCCCAACAGGCTAATAATCGGCCCATTTGTGGCGAGGATCGAGCCAGAATCCGTTTATAGGAATTAAACTGAATTAACGGGCCGTCCCCAGTGTGGACATCGATCCATTAGCTCTATTCGAAAACACCCTTCCCAAATCCGCCGTCTGTAGGGGCATCTTTCGCATCTGACTTCTCTGGCTGGTCCTGTTTTGAGTGGGACGTCACTTGAGTCCCGTGGCCCGAGTCGGTTCGAGACAAGTTTCTTGGCTCGTCCCGCGACTTTCGATTGTCGGTTTTTCGGTTTTTCAAGATCAAATCGTAGTCATCATCGTATCTCGATTTGTAGCCGGGCTGACCCGCCAACTCAATCTCGCGGTTGAGTTCGAGGATAACTCGATCCTGGATCATTTCTCGGCATTTGGCGTTAACTGGATGGGCAATGTCGGCGTATAACTTTGCGCGGCCATTTTGATCATAAGCCAGTTCTTCATTTTTCAAGCGGGTCCCGCATTGGTTGCAGTACCGGGCACGAAGATGATTTTTGGTTCGACATTTACTGCAATGAGACGTCAGTTTGCGACTTGGCATGGCGACAAAGGGCCCGTTGTTGCCTTCGATGATCTTGAGATCCCGAACGACGAAACAGTCGTCGAAAGTGATGCTACAAAACCCGCGCAGGCGATCTTCCGCGCTTTCCATAAGCTTGATTCTGACTTCGGTTATTTGCATCACAAAACTCCCTCACTCAACCGCAATCGCCCGAGATTTGGTTAATTGAAACTGATTGAGTGTATGGCACGTAAAAATCTTTGCGTCTGAGTGACGATTAGACAAGCAATTCGCGGCATTAGATGCCGCAATTCGACTAAAAAACACACCGAAATAGCTTGAGCCACTACCTGTCATTTGGTGGCCAAGACAGTTAACACAGGAAAACGAGGCCTGTAGTCGATCAATCCAGTCTGTCATTTCTGAAGCGTATATCTGCAAACGATTGAACAATCTGCTGCCGATTTTTTGAACTTGGCCACTGGACAAATAGGCCAAAAGCGATCTGGGTGATTCGAGTTCTTCCGGCACTGAACAGTTTCCGAACACTTGCTTCGTCGACAAACCGACTGGTGGTTTGGCAATCACAATCCACTGCCCTGTGGGTCCGCTGACCTGGCTAACTTGCTCGCCCCGCCCACGACACACGGCCGTTCCACCCGAAAGGAAATACGGAACGTCGCTCCCGAGTTGGGCACCGATATGTTGCATCTGCTTCAAAGTAAAGTTGCATTGCCAAAGTCGATTTGCGGCAATGATTGCCGCTGCCGCATTACCAGACGCTCCACCCAATCCGGCTTGAGATGGAATTCGTTTTATGCATTCAATGTCCGCGCCGTAACTTCTTGTCACGCGTTGATTGTTGTGACCCAAGTGTGTCTTGCGACAGAGTTTCATGGCCCGCACGATCAGGTTGCGTTCATCCGTCGGAATAAATTCCTCTTTTGAATTGTCACTGGTTTGAGAAATCCGAATCCGAATTTGATCGTCGTTACGAGAATGGAACCGCACTGTATCAAAAAGAGATACGCTAGAAATAACCGTCTCTAATTCGTGAAATCCATCCTCACGTCGGCCAAGTAGCTCTAGGAATAAGTTTACTTTTGCCGGTGTAAGAATTTCGATTTCGCTCCCAAAAAATCGGATTCTCATCTTTGCCTATGTGGCGTTCCCTGAGTCGTTTAATCTCGTCGTCGTTCTCGTGGTTGCATAGTCCGAAATCGAGTTGAATCAATTCAACTCATGCGGCAATCCCA
>CAMYNE010000252.1 GCA_947259675.1 uncultured Pirellulaceae bacterium | reverse complement strand
TTTTCTTTTTTGCGCGCGCCACGCACGCGGCAAATCGTGCCCGTCCAAGCATTTACAATCGAGGGCCGGTTAGCATACAATTCCTTGTTTCGGTGCCACACCTTGATTGACCGCGGAAAGCGGCAGCGCCTGCCGGCTGGGCAATTGGACTCGGCTGGTTTTTTTTTTGTACCGGAATCGAAGATGTCGACGTTAGCAGGCTTTACAAGTGAACTGATTGACTATGCAGGTCTGTTTCCGCCGGCGGGCCTGGAAATGACAGTCGTGGTCAAGAACTACGCGGATTACCTGAAGGGTCCAAAACGGGCCATGCTGGCGCGCTTGATCGTCCCGGCGGCCCGGCTCGCTGAGTTCGAAAAAGCGGCTGCAGATCTGCTACCAAAGAAAAATCCGTGGCGAATCAGTGCGCTGGTTCCATCATTGCAAGAAGATCAAAGCGACTTTAAGTTTGCAATTTCAGGCATCGCTCAATTCAATAAGCGGCATGCCGACCCGTTGAATGGGCTGGCCGTAGTTGATGTGATCGAGATCAAGACGCCCACGATCGATCATATTCGACGAACGATAGATCAACTGCCTCAAGAGCTTTCGGCGTTCCTGGAAATTTCACATCAGGAGGATCCCACCGAATCGATTCGACTAGTGGCAGAAACGGAGCGCCGTCACAGATTTTTTGCCAAAATCAGGACGGGTGGTGTTACGCCAGACCTTATTCCGTCTTGCGCTCAAGTGGCCAGGTTTTTGCACGCCTGTGCGGAACAGCTGGTCGGGTTCAAGGCGACTGCCGGCCTGCATCATCCGATTCGTGACGAATTTAATTTGACTTATGAAGCCGATTCGCCACGAGGCACGATGCATGGTTTCGTCAATGTTTTTGTGGCCGCGTGTCTGGCTTTTGGTTGTTCGATTTCCCTGGAAGAAGTTGAGGCCATTCTCAAATGCGAATCGGCGGACGCGTTCTCTTTCCATGACGATCAACTCCGTTGGGAGAATTATGCTTTGTCAGCGGCCAAGGTCGCGAGGCTGCGAAAAGAGTTTGCAATTTCATTTGGCTCATGTTCGTTCACCGAACCCACATTCGAACTTGAGCAAACTGGAATTGGTTCTCAAACCATCAAATCAACGAATTAGTTCAACAGGAAATCGAAACTGCGATGCACCAGATTGACCAAACTCACGACCCTCAATTGAAGTCATGGGTTGAAACGGCGAACGATCCCAAATCCGATTTTCCGATCCAAAATTTGCCCTTGTGCGTCTTTCGACAAGGCGATCAAGTTCCAGCGATCGGCGTCGGAATTGGCGATCAGATTCTCAACCTTCGGAAGGCAGCAGACAAAGGCATGGTAGGTGATGAGTTCGTGGAATCGCTCACGGCGAATACGCTCAATGCATTCATGTCGTTCGATATTGAAAAAAGGCTGGAGCTGCGTCATCTGTTGAGTTCGATTTTTTCGTCGGAAACATCGGCAGATCGTGCGACGGTTGAACGTGCAATGGTGTCTCAGACCGATGTGACTTTTTGTTTGCCCTGCCGAATTGGAGATTACACCGATTTTTACGCCTCGGTGTTTCACGCGACCAACGTGGGTTGCATGTTTCGTCCCGACAATCCACTGTTGCCAAACTACAAACACATTCCGATTGGCTATCATGGGCGAGCCTCGAGCGTTGTGATCAGTGGGACGGAAGTGCGCAGACCCGTGGGCCAAAAGGCGCCTGCGGAAGACGGCGGATCTCCAACGCGAAGCCCTTGTGCGCTGCTCGATTACGAACTGGAAGTTGGGTTCTTTGTCGGGCAAGGAAACGAACTGGGAGAAACGATCCCAATCGAACAGGCAGATAACCACTTGTTCGGAATGTGTCTGTTGAATGATTGGTCGGCTCGAGACATTCAAAAATGGGAATATCAGCCTCTGGGTCCGTTTCTGGCAAAATCATTTGCGTCGACGATTTCGCCTTGGGTGGTGACCATGGAGGCCTTAGCGCCGTTTCGTGTGCCCGCCCTAACCCGCCCCAAGGGCGATCCCAAGCCGCTGGATTATCTTTCGGATCCAGAAAACGAAAGTCATGGGGGCGTCGATTTAAAGCTTGAGGTCTTACTCACAAGCCAGCAAATGCGTGAACAATCGCTCCCTCCGAAACATCTCAGTAGCGGCAACTTTACGAATATGTATTGGACGATAGGGCAAATTCTGACTCACCATGCCAGCAACGGTTGCAACCTTCAGCCAGGAGATCTGATGGGAAGTGGGACGATTAGCGGCACCGAACGCGAGTCACGTGGAAGCCTGCTTGAACTGACTTGGGATGGCGATTCTGAGCACCCATTGCCGGGAACTCAGCGAACACCGATTGTGTTGCCGACCGGCGAAGAGAGGAAGTTCCTCGCTGACGGCGACGAGGTGATCATGCGGGGCTATTGTGAGAACGAGTCCCACCGACGGATCGGGTTTGGAGAGTGCCGAGGCATTATTTTGCCAGCAGTGTAGCTGCAATTGTCCCAATTGCTGAGCAACATCGCGTCGCACACAACAATTGAGACAATTATTACAACACTGCATCTAGAGTATTTCTTCAGCCTGTCATTCTAAAGGAGCCCGCGACTGAAGAATCTCTCGCAGTTTCACGGAGATCCTTCACCTCGTGCCTCGGTTCAGGATGACACAATTGCAAATCAATTGTGGAAATGCTCTAGCCCTTCGAATCGCCGAGATTCTCCAAAAATTCCTGGTGGACATCAACATGGCACAGCGAGCAATCTTGCCAAAACATCGGGTGGAATCCCTCGTGAATATCTTCCATCCGCCACAGGTCAAAAATCTGCCGTTCCAAGGCATCGAAATTGTGACAGTCGGAACAACTCCCGAATGCGTTTTGGTCTGCATGAGGATGTGGGTTTGGCTGATGTGGGTCCGGTTGGCGCGGCTCATCGTCGGCGAGATGGCAATTTGAACAATTCACGCCGAAGGCATGATAGTTTCCGTCCAAGTCGTCGATCCGCCATTTGTCGAGTACTTGCTGCTCTTTCGAATTGAAAATGTGGCACTTGGAGCACGTTTTGAATTCTTCCTGGCTCGAGTGTCCATGCAATTCCTGAAATTGGACCACTTCCCTTAGTTGATCGGATTGGATCAGGTTATCCGTGGGTGAAACTGTCGTCCGCGTCGATACAAAAGGACCCGCCCAATCGGACGATGTCACCCACATTCCGACAATCAGTCCCAACAGCGACGCTGCAATTGCGGTTGAAATGATGGCAGACCAACCAAACCCGGTATGAATGACCGAAGCAACCGGTTCGGATTGTCCTTCGGCGAGTTGCCTGATCGTCCGATCCAGTGATTCGGGCGGCTCGATCAGCGACATTCGTTTTAACAACGATTCCATTTCTGGTTTTGTCCGTTCGTTCATGTCTTCGCTTTCAAAATTCATCATTCAGGTGGTCTTCGAGCTTAATCAAGGCCCGCCGATATCGCGTCGCAATCGTTTTGACAGGAACGTTGGCAACTGCACCAGACTGCTCAAACGTCAAACCGGCAAATGCCTTCAGCACTACCGCCTCTTGTTCGTGATCGGATAACGACTCGATCGCTATACGCAGTTGTTCGTGTCTTTCTTTGGTAAGGAGATCTTCCGGCGGTGTTTTGGTTCGATCGCCGACGGGCCGATAACCGTTGAACAACGACTCTTTGAGTTGTGCTTGCCGACGGATTGTCCTGCGGATGTCGATGGCCGAATTTCGCACGGTTTTATAGACGTAAGCCACCTGATCACCCGGCGGAATCCTGCAGGTGAACAGCTTGGTAAACGCATTTTGAACCGAGTCTTCCGCCAATTGATGCGAACCTGTGATGGTTATCGCAAGCGAATACAGCCCTTGCCGATGTGTTCGGTAAAGAATTTCCAGCGACTCACTCATGTTCGAAGTCGACAATTATTTCGGTTGCAGCCATCAAGAATACAACGCTTTATAAACCGGGATTTCTTCGCAAAAAACTGAAGAATTTTGGAGTGTTACTTCGTTGTAATCAACAACGGCCAGCCCAAGTTGTTCTCTCAAAGGAATGTGACATTATGTCCTAGTTTCTGAAGAACGCGAATATTCGACTTAACGGCCCAATGTCATATGACCCGGGCAGGAACAGTCATATAATGCGATATTCGGCCCATTTTACATTCTGAACGCTCAAAGCACGTTATGACTCGACTATTTGTCTTGCTCTTGGTTTTGCTGGCCGCGACCGGCTGCAATCAACCAGAAGAGATTGTTACTCACCGCATACCCAAATCGCGATCCAATCTGGATAAGTTCGATCGCAGGCCGATGTCCTCCGCACGGCGCACTGCGGCTCCAACCGTCCCGACGCGAATGGTCGTCGGCCTTGTTGAACGCTCCGATGCGACCTGGTTTTTCAAGATCCAGGGACCGGTTGATCAAGTGAATTTAGCCGAACCTGTGTGGCGCGAGTTTTTTGGAAGTCTGAGGTTCAATAACGATGAACAACCCGAGTGGGACTTGCCGACAGGGTGGAGCAAAGGCCGCAGCAGTTCAATGCGTTTTGCGACGCTCAACCTCACGAGCACCGTGCCTCCGTTGGAAATGTCAATTTCCAGCCTGGGACCAAATCAAAATTTGCTCGACAATGTGAATCGCTGGCGCGGACAACTTGCCCTCGACGGACTCGAGAAGGAACAGATCAAGCTAAATGAAATCGATTTTGATGGTGGCAGCATGGTACTGTTTGATGAAGTAGGCCTTGCCTCGACTGCCGCAGGTGGGCCGATGATGGGAGCGATGGGCGGTCCGCCAGACGATCGTTAAGGCGCGGTTGTTGAAAACAGAGGGCGACAAAAAAGCTCAGATAACGATCGTCGAAATGCCGGCCGCGGTTAATAAATGGGGCGAAAATGTGATGCGCTGGGCTGGCGAAATAGGCATGACGAAACAATCTGGCCCTGAATTGGTCATTCGAACTTCGAAAGTCAAAGTCGATGGAATCGACGCACAACGAATACGATTAATCGAAGACGAAAACGAACATGCGACGATCGCCTTGATGGCAGTACGCGGTCGGTCGGCCTGGTTTTTTAAGCTCACGGGAAACAAGTCCGCTGTGGAAGCGGGTGAGCCTGAGTTTGACAAGTTTCTAACAACATTCAAATTCTCGGACGAGAACTGAAAACGGAATACAACGATGGCAATTAATCCAACAGCCGATAAAGTTGCGGTGGCCCGATCCAAATCGGAGGATGGCGCGTTAGCCTTTGCGAAAGCGATATTGCAACCACTTTCGTCGCTCAAGCTAACTGTGTTTTTGCTCGCAGTCAGTGTTCTTGTTGTCTGGATCGCGACGCTCGATCAAACTCGCATCGATATCTGGGCATTGAAAGACAAACATTTTGGCAACCTGCTTGTTTTCGTGCCGTTTCAGACTCTGTTTCCACCAGCCTGGTTTCCTAACTTGCAGGATATTTCTGGCGGATTTTATATTCCTAGCGGGATCACCCTGATCATAGGAATGCTGATCAATTTGACCGCCGCTCATTCGCTTCGATTCAGGCTTCAGGCCAAGGGCAAACGATTGGCAGCGGGATTGTTAACGGGTCTGTTTTGCGCTGTGATCACATGGTTCATCGCCTTTGGAGGACCGGGATTGGATGGAGTTCAGACTCAGCCGTTCAGCTATGCCAGTCTTTGGACCTGGCTGCAGGTCGCGATGCTCGGCCTGTCCTTAGCCGCGATTGCTGCTTGTTTTCTGATGGCCAAGGAAAAACAGGTTGAACGATTCATTGCTGGTGTCTTCGGAGTCATCGGGCTCTGCGTTCTTGGATTCACCCTGTTTATGGGCGAAAAAGCGTTCGTTGGCGATTCGGCGATGCGAATTCTCTGGCAGTTGATTCAGGCCACCGTCGCCGCCCTAACGGGATTAGTGGCTTGTCTGCTGCTTTTCAAACGCAAAGCCGGGATTGTGCTGCTGCACCTCGGAATTGCCGGGCTATTGCTCAACGAAGTCTATGTCACGGTCACGAACGAAGAACAGCAAATGCAAATTGTGGAAGGTGCGACGGTCAGCGAAGCGATTGATATTCGTGCCGTAGAAATGGCTGTGATGGATCGTTCCGATTCCGAATTTGACAGGGTGATTACGATTCCTGCGTCTCGCTTGAGTAGCGAGAAACTGATTTCACACGATGAATTACCCTTTGATATTGAGTGCGACGACTACTTTGTCAACTCCGAACTGGTTGATATCAAGCCAGGGCAGAGGCCACGTTCGACCGCAGGACTGGGAGTTTCAATGGAAGCCATTGAAATGGCGCAGACTACCGGCACGGATACCGATAAGCAAGTAGATTTGCCAGCAGCCTATGTTCGTTTACTTCGCAAGGACGACAAATCCCAGATCGGAATCTATCTGATCAGCGCCATTCCCTATCGCTCCAATTTCGTCGACACGGTGACGGTCGATGGTAACGACTACAAA
>CAMYNE010000251.1 GCA_947259675.1 uncultured Pirellulaceae bacterium | reverse complement strand
CTGATGCGCCCACACATCCCTCTTGTACCTGCAAAAAGTGCAAAGGGAAAAAAGGGAAAAAAGAGTGTTTGAAGGTTGAAACAGATATCATCTGCCATTGGGGAGGCGGATTTGAATGGGGTGGAGGGTCTGCCGGTGGTGAAGTTTATAGTTGGATAGATGATTCATGGTCTACGACGGTTTGTTCGGATTGCTGTTGTGAAAAAAAACAATAGAGTGCGTAACGGGGGTCATAACGGGGGCTTGACAAATGGGTATTCGTAAAGCGTTTTTCTAAAGCTATTGAGGGTGAAATCTTTATCTTTGAGTGTGACCGTGTGAAAGGGGGTCTGGCTTGACATATTGACATTTTGAAACATTGACGGAGGGTTATAGGGGGTTATCTAAGCAAAACCGGAACCTGTTAACCTCAAATAATATAGGGAGGGCCTTACAAAGGGGTCAGGCTTGACATGTTGACATTTTGAAACATTAACGGAGGGGTATAGGGGGTTATCTAAGCAAAACAGGAACTTGTTAATCTCAAATAATATAGGGAGGGCCTTATGAGGTGTTTGAGAGAGAGGATTATTAAAACAGGTACGACAGTATTTATGGGAATGGTAATTTCGCTCTTCTTTATTATTGATGCCTTTGCCTTGCCTATCGTGGCCGGAGACGACACCTTCCCATCTGTCGGAGAGATCGAAATAACAACCCTTCCTAATCCTTTTAGTATTCCGGTTTTCAACGAAACGATCCATTTGGATTCCATGGGTACCTTTGCAACGGTGCACAGAGATGAACAGGTTGGTGATACGATTGATACAGAGATCGTCAGTCTTGATTTGTTTGGAACCAGCACGAATGTTGGCCCGATGCACGTTAGGGTTGGGACTGGAAATGCGGTGCCGGTCACGGCTGGTCCCTCACTTGGTCAAATTTTGAATGTGCTCCAAGATCCTTCTGACCCCGGTTATCCGATTGGAGCCCCCTCGAGCTTCCTCTCAGGGGACAGCTTCTTCGACGTATTTTTTGAAATCGATGATATCCAGGACCAATCTGGAGGCGTTGGTTGTGATGAGGATCTGAGATCGTCCGTTGCCTGTTTAGTCAAAAAGCAATTTGAGAATTCTCAAATTCCCAAAGAAGGCCTCCAACCGCCAGAGCTGGACAAAAAACCCGGGAAAGACTGGTTGGCTGCCAAAGTTGAAGGAGAACCTGGCACCTATTACCTGGGCGTCCAAATCAGGGATCGACTCGGCAACGTTCGCAACCTGCCGATCGAGCGGTTTCAGCTGATACCGCCGAAGCCAGTCCCGCCGCCACCAAGTCCAGAGCCGAAGACTCACACTCTCATCGTCAAAGTCTACGTTGAAAGCAAACGTCTTTCAGTTTATTCCCCTGAGAAGCTGCAGCTGGTAATCGATCCGAAAGATACGGAGCCAGGACCACCAAGAGACAAGTATATTTATGAATTCAAAGACTTGAAACGTGGTCAAAAATACACAGTAACTGGCAAATATGAAGAAACATCAGGAATTAGATTCAAAGCCGAAGGCAAGATTTCTCATACATTCCAAAAAGGCGATAATGAGGAATACAAGATTAAGCTAACGTTGAAACGCCAATGACGGACTGATCCTCCTCGCAATTCGTCTCAACAGTTTCCTGTATCACTTTTGAATAACGAATGTGCCGATCTTTTTGCCGGTGTTGTTACCGATCGTATGCCAGTCGGCAATATTGGGAAACGCATCCAGGAATAGCTTGATGAACCGCGACCAATCGGAGGGTTGGATTGTCGGGCAACCATCGGAAAAGCGAGCGCTATTGAATCCGTTGTGAACGTTGATTCCATAAGAAGTCTTTTTGTTCGCATTGTCGCTCTGAACAGGCACCCCATTTCGAGCATTCACTAATAAGCCCGCGCGGATCCCTTGAGTCTTGACCACCAAGTCCGTCGCCTTCTGCTTTGCAGCTCCGCCACCTTTGTGGAAACCGATGTGCAAGGGATATCGGCCATCAATGACGCGACCCTTAACCGTCATGTCGTCTGGCCAAATGGAGCCCTTGAATGTTCCGGTAAGCCCGCCGGATAGTGTGAACGTCGACTCATACATTCCGGAAAAAGTCGGCTTAGTCGCGACTTTGAATTTGGTTTTGGTTGGAATTTTTCCGCCATGACTCACGGTCAAAGTAATCTGTCCGGCGACGGGTTTGGACGGCTTGACTGCCCCCGGGCCAGCCAACGAAACAAGCGTTTTCCACGTCTTGCCATTAACATCGATCCGTTGATCGGCTCGAGACATCCGAACTTTTTGGACCTGGAAATTGGTAATCGCGGTGACCGTTGAAGAACGACTAGCGGTTCTCGATATTAGTCCGTCGATGCCCTTGGGATCAAATGCAGATCCATGCTTTTTGGCAACGTTGGTAAGCAGCGTTTGAACCGTCTTCACATCCGCCTTATTATTTTTCGCCCCGCTCTCGTAACTACCAACCGAACCACTAATCTGAGCCATGATTTACTCCATTGTTGAAAGACATTCTTGATCCTCTGATATTCTCGTACGACAAATTGAATAGTTGCGTCTAATGATGAAGAAATCTTTGATAAAAAAATCAAAACCATACGATGTCAATCATGAGCCGCGACAACAACGCAGAGAATTCAATCTGCTTTAACGAATCTTTCCGTTGGCGAGGAACGAACCGGCTGTCAAAATGTGTTCAAAACAATGAGAACAAATGAATTTCAATTTTCCAAGCAACAAATTTGGCCATGCCACGATAATCTACATGGGTCTCCAACATGCTGATGTCCGTCTGAAAGCTGTCGATTCTGCTGCCCAAAACATAAACTCAGGATTCCAAAACATGCCAACGGTGACCAATCGTCCACTTTTTAAGGCCGTTTTCAACGCCGTCGTTAAGGCCATCGATCATGGGACGGCACCGACCCTGATGGTGATGAACGGTCGCAGGATAGTTCGCGCCTCCGACAAAAAGTATGCGCTGGTGAACAATCGACTGACCTTTGCCACACTTGAAGCTTGCCTCGAGGTTCGAGACGGAAGCTCCAACGACAACAACGCGAATCGTTTCAGTGGTCGAGCCCCAGACGGATCGGTTCACGTAGGAGCCGTTTACTTTTCAATGCATTGCCCAGGCTGACGAAGCTGATCACTCAATTCAAACGATGAGTTGATGAAACGACGTTGACGCGGCGCGGCCCGGAGGTTCCTGCGTGAAAGACTTGGAGAGGGACTTTCCTCAGCGGTAAATCACTATTATTGAATTCAGGATTAAGGCAGCACAATCGCTGTTGTAATCAGGGCCTGGTTCATGGCGCCCCGCAGTTCGAGCGGCCGGTGATAGATCTGATAAGGCACGCAATCACCCGGTCGGCAATAGCCGTTCGTGTACATGCATTCGTACGGGAGATCTACACCTAACTTGTAAGGTAGGATCGGAATCGTACCAAAAAAGTGGGCAGCCGAACAAAACACCTGCAATGGTCTTCTGTTTCCGTATCGCTCCAGGTTCGTTTCTTCGAAGTAAAGCGGGCGGTGATGAAAGTCAGGTGCCAGCCAGGCTTTGCCGCTGGGAACACTAGGATTGCCCGTCAATTGCGCATAGTTAAAAAGGTCGTTACCATAGACTTCGACTGCGTCATGATGACGATCGGCCGAAAGAAGATCAATTTCACCCTCCGGCTGTGGAAGTTGTGCAAAAGGCGCCGGTGAAATCGGATCCAGCACATCAGCGAATTCACCGATTCCATTGTCGTCCTGAGTCCCGCCGGATGGCGTCGAGCCCGGTTTCGCTGCCGTTGGTGTTTCATCTTGTGCGATACGAAGCGGCGGTTGTCTGGGTGGTTCGGTTGTTTCTCGCGGTTGGATTCGTTTGGCGGTCGAAGCCTTCTTGGCGCGCGTAGTCGGCTTCGCCAGGTATTGTTTCGGATCTTTGAACTCAGGTTGTTTCTGTGACAAAAACTGCTTTGCATTCAAAAACTGCATGTTGCCAACACTGTCGGCGATCGAACGCGATCCAGTCAGCGGAGGAGCATTTGCGGCCGGATAAGTTTTTCCTTGGACCATCGGAAGTGGCGGAGCAAAACCACGTTGAGGTATAACACCTGGTTGAGCCGCGTAATTCTGACGTACAGAGCCCGGACGCACATTAGGTTGCCCTGTGAAACGCTGCTGGATTGGGGCAGTCGTTTGTCGTGGCCGATTCACTCCCTGCGAAGGTAGCTGCGGGCCGGGAATTTTTGCAACGCCCGGTTGAGCATCCAAAATTGCATCTGACAACGTCGTCGACACGGAGGACGCGACCCCTCGATTTCCCATTGGATTTCTGCGCAAAGACTTCGCCGGCGGATTGGCTTGTACTGGCACTTGTGTTTTTGCGGAAATCGTCGGTCTCAACGTTTTGGACGTGGTGCCGTCTTGAGCAGTGGTCGACCTGTCGACAGAAACGTTGGCCACTCGTCGGCGACTGGAATCAGATGTTGGAATTGAGTCTGACTTCAAAACCGATTCATTTTGACGAAGTGCAATCGTCGGCGTTCGATAACCGACGGAAGAAAAATCAACCGACGTTGGTGATTCTGTGATTTTGTCTTGTTTCGGCTGTGCGCGACGCGAAGTTTGCTGACCCATTGCCGCCGGAGAACATAACAAAAGCGACAATACGATCGACATCCCTGTACACGCCCAGCCACTCAGCCCGCGAGATGTACAAAACGTAATTGCACCACAGGACATCATATCAGCTCCGCAATTCGGCCATTTAGAAATAAAAATCAATTCCTCTTCGAGAGAAATCGGCCTGAATAACTCGGTTGTCCAACAAATCAAGAAAAGACGTGAATGAAATCGCAACTCAAACATCTTGC
>CAMYNE010000250.1:4963-6844 GCA_947259675.1 uncultured Pirellulaceae bacterium | reverse complement strand
GGCTTTCGGTGATGTCTGTAGACATAAATCAAATGCGGAGTGCGGAATGCGGAATGCGGAATCAAAGTTCCGAATTAACGCGGTTTTCCGATGTTCCGTCCTTTCTTGGTAGTGGTTATGCTTGAAACGGTGATTCGCAAGAGTTCATCCGTCTCGGACAGTAAATCTTTCATCTTTTCTTCGGCGACGACACCGGATTCGACCAGCAATTCAAGCCAAAGTTGTGTTTCATCTAATTCTTGTTCAACGATGCCCATTTTCGAGACGAATTCAGCCGGAGATCGCGCCCGACACGCCTCTCGGTAATTCGCTGCGACACTCGTGCCGCTACGAAGAACCTGTTTTCCCATTACATGGGCTTCCGCAGATTTAGGAAGAGCCGAATACATTCTGACGATCCGAAGTGCAAACCGCTTGGTTCGCTCCTTCAAATCTTTCACTCCGCACTCCGCATTCCGCATTCCGCATTTGTTCTAGACCAGCGCTTCATCATTGACTCTCGCCGCTTCAGGATATTGCGCCCGAATCCGGTCGTAACCCAGTGAGTGAAGTTCTTCCGCCAGTTCTTTGCCGCCCGTTTCGACGATCTTGCCGCCCAGGATCACATGCGTAAAGTTGGGTGGATTGTGTTCCAGTAATTTGTCATGGTGCGTAATGATCAACAGGCCCATTTTCTTGTGCCCAATTTCGTTGATCGACTGGCTGGCTAAGCGAACGGCATCCGCGTCGAGACCGGAATCGGTTTCGTCGAGGATTGCAAATTTGGGTTGTAACATTGCGAGTTGCAAAATCTCCGCTCGCTTCATCTCACCACCGGAGAAGCCGTCATTTACATAGCGGCGGGCGAATTCGCTATCCATTTGCAGCTGTTCCATACGCTCTTTGATCTCTTTGCGGAACTCACGCATTGGGATCAAGTCTTCGCCTTCTTTCCGATCTGGATTGCGAACGTTGGTCGTTGCATGACGTAAAAAATCAGCCATCTTGACGCCCGGGATGGCGACGGGTCGCTGGAAAGCCATGAAGATCCCTTCGCGGGCTCGTTCATTGGGCTCCAATTCAAGCATGTCTTTTCCGTTAAGCAAAATCTGTCCTGATGTTACTTCGTAGTTCGGATGTCCCATGATCGCGAGACCAAGCGTGCTTTTTCCGCTTCCGTTTGGTCCCATCAATGCGTGGGTTTCGCCTCGTTTGATTTCGAGGTTAACACCTCGAAGGATGGGTTTGTCGCCAATCGAAACGTGAAGGTCGACAATTTTCAGTACGTCACTCATTTGTTATTTCAACTCGGTTGTTTGGTAAAAGGTAACTGGACTCGAAAAGAATTGGATCAACTAATTTTCATACCCGATTCTTAAAAATTGGTATCAACGATTTATTGTGACCGGTTTGTGAGAATTCGGTTTAAGGTCTTTTTGTATTTCCAAATCGCGATTGGCGGATTGGAAAGAACAACATTGATCGCCATCCTGTTGGCACTGGCAAAGATCTAAAGGCTGCCCTACGATCTTTTCCAAAAGATTTTGTTCCATTTCGCAAATATCCCGATTCTCTTTCGCCAACGTGGGGTACGGACAACCGGAAACGTTGATGATCGGTAAGCCGTCTTTTTGTTCGACGCTGATCGGAATCTGACGTTCGGAGAAGAGCTGAGTAATCGACTTCATACGTTCTTCAATGGTCTTACCGATCGCAGCAGACTGGTATTTCTCTGCTAACCGTTCCACAACACCCGAAATAACGCGCCGCCGAAGCTCAGGGTCGGGAATCTGTTGGACTTCCTCCCACAACACGACAGCCAGATCACCCATATTATTTCCAGCCGTTTGGAGACCCTCGGTCGTCAACGAATAATGATGACTGGGCCGTCCCCGCCCCTCC
>CAMYNE010000250.1:0-4887 GCA_947259675.1 uncultured Pirellulaceae bacterium | reverse complement strand
TCGCCGACCGTCATCGCGGGGCTGCCGCGAAGAAGTTCAATCATTGCTTGATCGTTTTGTGACAAAGGAGTCGTGGTCATGACGGAAAATATTGTCTTTCAAAGGGGAAATCCCAAACCGTAGCAATAATACGCATTAAACACATATTTCACAACCAGATATGTGGAAAACATTCCAAGACCCGTAAATCATTGACATTTTGCACATTCTCTTATAGAAAAGTCGAACGAAACACGGCGATTTAGCATGTTCGACCGGATAAAGACGGCCCACTTTGGGTTAACATTGCTATCAATTCGCGTTAACCCCACTCCAAACAACGCATTTAATCCACGGTTCGAATCATGCTTACAAGCAGTCGAAATCAACGCTATTCATCCATTTTCTGGTTGGCATTGGGCTTTCTTTTTGTCCCCGTCCTGACGGCACAGGACGAAACGACTAGCGACGTATCTGCTGCTGAGACGGTTCAAAACGCAGGCGAAGACGTTGCTGAGACTTCGGTGGAGGTCGTCGAGGAAGCAGCGGAAGCTGGCAAGAGCACCGCCAGCTACATGGACGTAATCAACGAAAAAATCGAGCCGGTTGATGCCTGGTTTGGCAAATACCTCGTAACTCCGCTTGAAACTGTTTTCTTTTTTGACTTCTACACCGGGCCAAAATTTCAGGAAGGGCGCGAATACACGGATTCAAACAATAACGGTGAATACGATGAAGGCGAACCAGTTGAAGCGGACGCTCAAATCTCAATCATCGACGAAAATGGTAATGAACGCCCGGTGACAACCGATGCCGAAGGCAAATGGAGGATTCTTACGTCCAAGGGTTGGCTGGGTGTCAGTTTGCCATTTGTGGTGATTTGGTTGTTAATCGGTGCGATATATCTGACGCTGAGAATGGCGTTCATTAATATTCGCGGTTTTTTCCATGCGATCAGCCTCACCAAAGGCGATTACGACGATCCAAAAGACCAAGGTGAAGTCAGCCATTTTCAAGCGTTGTCATCCGCGTTGTCAGCGACGGTCGGTTTGGGCAACATTGCGGGCGTCGCGATTGCCATCGGCGTTGGTGGCCCTGGCGCCACGTTTTGGATGATAATTATCGGACTGCTCGGAATGAGCAGCAAATTCACTGAATGCACGCTTGGTCAGATGTATCGGCGTGTCGATCCTCATACGGGTCGGGTAACGGGTGGCCCGATGCGTTACCTGAAAGAGGGTTTGACCGAAATGGGTTTGCGCCCGCTGGGTATCTTTCTTGCGATCTTTTTTGCGATTCTCTGCATCGGCGCCTCGCTTGGCGGGGGTAACTCATTCCAGGTAGGCCAGTCGCTCGACGCGATTCGAGGTGACATCCCATTCATAGACAAAAACCCTTGGATTTATGGATTAATCATGTCGGTTGCCGTCGGCTTTGTCATCATTGGCGGAATTAAGTCGATCGGTAGAGTCGCATCGCGAATTGTTCCATTTATGTGTGTCGCTTATGTGATTATGGCGCTCTACATCATCTTTACGAATGTTGACCAGGTCGTCCCCGCATTGCGAGCGATCTTTGACAACGCAATGAACATGCAGGCCGGTCTAGGTGCTATTCTGGGCGTGATGGTCGTCGGTATTCAAAGAGCCGTATTCTCCAACGAAGCTGGTGTTGGTTCGGCCGCGATTGCTCACTCGGCAGCCAAGACAGATGAGCCGGTCAGCGAAGGAATTGTTGCCTTACTCGAACCGTTTATCGACACGGTAGTAATCTGCACGATGACGGCCCTGGTCATTATTATCGCGGGTGGCGAATGGAACGCCGCCTCCGAACCAAATGACTTGTTATCCGCGAATTATGGCTCGTGGTCCAACTTGGAATATGGAGAACACGTTTCCGGAGCTAACAAATCCGGAGCGGCCTTGACCGTCGCCGCGGTAAGCGGTGAACAAGGCGTACCATGGTTCAAATACGTGCTGTACGCGGCTGTGATTTTGTTCGCTTATTCGACTTTGATTTCATGGTACTACTACGGCGAACGTTGCTGGACCACGTTGTTTGGAGAGTGGTCTTCACTGGGGTTCAAGATCCTGTTTTTGGTTTTCACCGTGTTGGGCTCGATCGTGACCACGGGCAAGATCCTTGAATTTAGCGATCTCTTGATTCTTTCCATGGCGATCCCGAACATCTTGGGCGTCAACAGACATCGTAAGTCGAATCCTTCCACCCATTCCATGACCATCATACGAATCCGGTCACGGTCGAGAAAATTCTCGACCACGAGCAGATTTTCGTGTTGAATTCGCGCGACCTTGGCAGCGACTCGCCCCATGCGAGACATATCGGTATCATAATGATTAGGAGTCGCGTAACGTTCTGGCGAAAACACTTTCAAGGCTACCGGCAAAGAAAAACCATCCGCGCCTCGCCGCTCGGTCAAGTACACGATTCCCTGACCGCCAGAACCCAATCGACGAAGCAGCCGTAGATGAGTCGTCCAACTTAATCGTTTTTCCTCCGTGATGCCTTCATAGACTTCGATCAGCTCAGCGCATTGATTCTCTGATAATTCGCCGTCTCGTGTGACGGTCGGAGAAAGTTCATCGCCGGTCGTTTGAAATAGGGTTCTACCCGAAAAAGGTTCCAAGATTCTCATTCCTAAGGTGGGTCAGCAGCGGCAGAATCGGCTCTGTCATCAAAACTGATTCAGCCAACTATGTCTATCTTATTCGCGACTGCTGGAAATCGTCCAGTTCAGTCCAAAATACTTTGAAGAAAACTAACTTTGCGTCGACCCGTCGGGTTCCAGGTTGGAACCACAAAACCGATCTAAAGAACTGGTAGAAGCCCGATTTTCGGGCCTTGGAAAACCGATGTTTTTGTCGACGAGATTGCAAAGCGGTTTTTCTTGATCGTACCTTCGCAGGTTTTCGCAGAACAGCTCAACTGTCATCGGCAGTCTGGTCATTGACTGAGCCCCGACGTGCGGCGTAATGATCACGTTTTCCAGCTCCCAGAGAGGACTGCTAAACGGCAATGGCTCAGGATCACAAACGTCCAAACCTGCTCCGGCAAGGTGACCAGATCTCAATGCCTCGATCAAAGCGGCTTGGTCGACGACGGAACCACGGCCAACATTAATTAAATAACCGCCTTTTTTCATCGTGGCTAATTGGGATTCGCCGATTAGTTTTTCGTTTTCCTTCGTGAGTGGTAAAGTCACAATGATGACATCGGACTGCGACAAAAGTCTGCTTAGCTCACCCGCTGGGTAGACTTCATCGGCAGCGCCCTGGCACGACTCCGGAAAAAGGTCTGTGGCAACTATTTTTTCGGCGACCGGACGTAGTGCCTGGGCAATTCGTTGCCCGTTGCCACCGAATCCAACAATTCCTATCGTCTTCCCGTATAGCTCGTCTGTCGGGCGACGAACAAACTCTTTTTTTTGTTGGGCCCGATAAAAGACCGGCAAACTCCGCAGCAAGCCAAATAACAAAGCCATCGTATGCTCGGCAACTTGATTCGCAAACAGAGCCGAACAGCCGGTAACGATCACGTTTGATTCGATGATCTCATCGGAAAGACAATGATCCAAACCCGCAGCGGTAGACTGAATCCACTTGAGCCGTCCGGCAGCGGTCACTCTTGCCCATTCAATAGGCTCCTTTTTGGCGTGACCGCAAAAAATATCAGCATCAAAAATATCTTTTGAGATATCATCTTGGTTCGACACCAGAATGCGGCGGCCACTGCAGTTTTCGCGGATCTGCACAACCTGCTCGGGTTGAACGGGAAAGCACAACACAATGGTCTCGTCAGACATCCTGATTCACCGTTTGAAATTTGCTGAAATCTCGGCCAATCGCCGAATTCAACAGTATACACTTCGCCACTTGAGTCAAAACAACTCCATTCATCACGATTGCGATCAGGCCAATGTCACAACTTACGATCAAAGAGGCTCAACAACGTGTCGACGACTGGATCAAGTCAGTTGGCGTCCGATATTTCTCCGAGCTGACAAATTTGGCTCAGTTGGTTGAAGAAGTAGGCGAACTGGCTCGGATCATGGCCCGAACATATGGGGAGCAGAGTTTTAAGTCCAGCGAACTGGAAAATCGGCCCGCAGAGCAACTTGGTGACGAACTGGCAGATATTTTGTTTGTCTTAATTTGTATTGCCAACCAGACAGGTGTCGACTTAACTGAAGCTCTTGGTAAGAATCTTGAGAAGAAGACCACGCGCGACAAAGATCGCCATCGACAGAATCCAAAACTACGGAGTTCCACACCGACATGAACGTGACCGTGATGCGGCAAGTTAAATTCTGCGCTGGCCATCGGTTGCTGGGCCATGAGGGCAAATGCGCGAATTTTCACGGTCACAATTACGTTGTTCAGTTTCATGTCAACGGCAAGGAAATTGACGAACTCGGTCGCGTCGTCGACTTTCAAGTGATCAACCAACTATTCAAGGGTTGGATCGACGAACATTGGGATCACGGATTCCTGCTCTGGTCAGAAGATGACAATGCGATCAAAGCACTCGAGCAAGTGGAACCTAATCGTATCTACCGCATGCCGTACAACCCAACCGCCGAAAATATGGCCCGTTATCTGATGTACGAAATTGCTCCGGACCTGATGTCCACCGTCGAAGGCTACGACCTGCAAGTCACCAAAGTCGTGGTATGGGAAACCGAAAACTCGTTCGCCGAAGTATCGGTCGACAACGCACGCGCTCAAGCGGACGCGATGCTGGAACATGCTCAACGTTCAAGATTTGAGTAGTCGTAGTTATGTGGTTGGTCCCGTTGTAATTGGAAATCGGAATGTATTAGTTTAACGCCCAGCCGCAGGCGCCGGCTGGACCCGGATTTTGCCGGTGCCTGCGGCTGGGCGTTAAACA
>CAMYNE010000249.1 GCA_947259675.1 uncultured Pirellulaceae bacterium | reverse complement strand
ACAAACGCCACTCCAAAAGCCATAAACCAATAAGCCAGTTTTGATTGAATGAACCAAGCTGAACCAAGTAGCCCGATCCAAATGGCCAGGCACAAAACGAGCGCCCGTTTGCGTCCCAACTTGTCGGCCAGCCAGCCAATAAAGAATGCCCCGGGCATGGCGACAAACTGAACCATCAGCACGACCGCAACAAGTTCTCGGTCCGCGAAATCTAATTCCTGCAAAGCGAAGGTTGACGATTGGCTGATCACGGTTTGCAAACCATCGTTGTAGAACAGAAACGCGATCAAAAACAAGGCCAGCGTGCGATGAAGTCGAACGCGCTTCAAAGTGCCGATGACATCCCGAACCGCGTCCTTGGTCGTTTTGAGAAAACCGGATGATGAGCGGGCCGGATGTCGGTCTCGCAAAACAACGATGGATGGGATCGTAAAAATGATCCACCACGCACCGGTTAAGAAGATACAGATCCGAAGTAAATGAGCACCATCGCCTAACCCCAGCCCACCGCCGAAATAGAGCAATAGCATTGCTAACAATAGCCAAATACCACCGCCCAGATACCCCCATCCCATGCCCGCAGCCGACACCCGATTCATCGACTTTTCGTCAGCAATCACCGGCAAAAATCCGTTATAAAATGTCAACGACAATTCAAGACACAGATTAGCCAGCAAAAAAAAGCCGGTTACCCACCAGACTTGGCCGGGTGGCAAAATCGCCATGACCATGCAGGCCAAGCCACCCGCGCAAGCGGTCAATGCGAGCCCCGTACGTTTGCCCGCTCGAGCATCGGCAAATGCACCCAGAATAGGCGAGAGTATTGCGCCGATCAGCATCGAAATTGCCACGCTCCACGCCCACACGACCGGTCCCGTCACACCCGATGACTCGGCCGTGAAAACGGTTCGTTGCATATAAACCGCAAATACCGTAATCATCAAAGTGGTATATCCACTGTTTGCCCAGTCGTAACAGCACCAGGCAACAACGTCTCGTCGCCAGATCGAGCTGACTGATTTTTCAGCGGGCATTTGCTTTTCCGTCCGGCAAAATTTGGCTCCTAAATACGCGTTACGTTTGTAGTCCCGCCTTCAGGCGGAATTTTCCGGTGAAACCTCAGGCCCCAGTGATGACTGATCATTGGACATTTCCACAGGACTTATGCAATTATGCTGCCGTCTCGAAAATTGCCCGTTCGGCGGCCGAACTTAACAGGTTTGCGCGCGCTTGTGTGCGATATGGCTCACTTAATTCAAACAAAAGGATCGTGGAGTTGTTGCCAAACTCCGTAAACCCCGAGAGTTGACATCTCGTTCCGGGTTCGACTTCTTCGAAATTCAAGTGCCGCACAAAACTCGCTGCCCAGACGAAGAGTTTCAGATCGATCCTTGGCTTCATCAAATTTTGACCTCATCAGACATTAATCAAGTCGAGTTTGGCATCGCGTTTGCGTTTACACCATCATTGAACACTTTCTGGAAACCAGGTGACACATGAATTACTTTTCCAACAAAACGATTGTCTTGCCATACGATTTTTCCGAACTCGCAATGGAGGCCGTTGACGAAGCACTTGAGATGGCGGAGGAAACAACAAGTATCCATGTAATTCATGTAGTTGATCCCATCCCGGCGATCATCTCTATTGATCCGGCCATGCCTGTTCCGCCGTCGTACGACCATGGTCGGTTTGAGCAGGCGCTCAAGCAAATGCAGGAAACGTTTGGGCAAGGGAAGTACGAACTCTTGAAACTTCATTGTGTCATCGGGGACCCCGGAACCGAAATCGTAGAATTCGCCGATAGCATTCGAGCCAACATGATCGTCATGCCATCGCATGGTCGGAAAGGCATTGGCAGACTGTTACTAGGCTCGGTTTCCGAACGGGTCATGCGTTTGTCGAACTGCCCCGTGATGATTCTTCGCAAACCTGGTGATTAGCAACCCGGATCATCGGCTTCGTCTGCATTTTAAAATTCTGAATTTTTAATCGAGTAACGACAAACAATCTGGCGTTATCCAAGTGGGAGCCTGCCATCGAGAAAGACGACTCACACGTCGAATTGCGCGTCAACAAATTGCCACGGAAGACAAAGCTGCTGTTTAGCACAGGGGATCTGAGCAGTAGTTTGACGTTGGCAGTTCAGATGTTCTTCCAACTTTACTTTCTCACCGACGTGGCACGGTTGAACCCAGCGACCGTCGGGTGGGTTCTTGGAATCACTCGCTTGTGGGACGCGTTTAATGATCCGTTAATTGGATTGATTTCCGATCGCATCCGCTCGCGTTTCGGTCGGCGGCGAGCGTTGTTGGTTTATGGGTCAGTACCGTTGGGCGTGTTTTTTGCGTTGTGTTGGATGATTCCTCCATTTAGCCAGCTTGGGCTGGCCGTTTATTACACGTTGATTATCATCGCGTTTGATACGGCTTTTACAATTGTCCACGTTGGTTACAACGCTCTAACGCCGACCATGACTTATGACTACGACGAACGAAGTAGTTTGAATGGGTATCGGATGGTGTTTTCGTTGGGGGGAACTTTGGCGGCGATCGTATTCGCAACCGTTTTGGCCAGTTTTACTTCTCATGAAACCACTCGCTTCGCGATAGTTGGAATTACATTGGGCGTCGTTGTCATCGTTCCGCCCTGGATTGTGTTTCGAGTGGCGAGCAAGTCGGATAATTCTCATCCGACCAGCAAAATGAGTCTAAGAACGGCTTTGCAATCAACATTTTCAAACCGCGCATTTGTGATGTTAATGTGTATGTATCTCATGTGTTGGACTGCGACCAGTGTGATCGCGGCGATGCTGATTTACTTTGCAAGTTATTATCTTGAGGTACCCGAGCAGGCTAATTACTTCGTGCTGGTGGCCGAGGGAGCGGCCGTAATGAGCGTTCCCCTTTGCGTCTGGTTGGCGTCTCGATGGGACAAGCCGAAGGCGTTTGTCGCGGGCATTGGATTTTGGTGCGTTGTGTTGATCGTCTTTTTTGCCTTGCCCAAAACAGCGGTTTCGGTTGCCTACATCTGTGCGTTTCTCTGTGGTCCCGGAATCGCGACAGCCGCAGTGATTCCCTGGTCCATGTTGCCGGATGTGATCGAAGAAGAACAACAGAGAACCGGGGAAAGGAGAGAAGGTGCCTACTACGCGTTCGCTTCCTTTTTCCAAAAACTCGGAACCGGGATTGCGTTGTGGGGAATTGGAATGGCGTTGGCCGCGAGCGGTTACGTCACGCCTGGTGTGGAAGAGCAATTCCCGATTCAACCCGAGTCGGCGCTCAATACGATTCGATTCATTGTCGGTCCGGGCACGATTGTGCTGTTATTGATTTCATTGCCTTTCGCATGGCAATACCCGATTTCTCGGGAAAGCCATACCCGTTCGCTTGAAGAAATCCGCAGGTCAAATAATCAAAATCAAGTTGGTTCGGTGAACGGGTGATCGGTCATTCTTGTTCGGAAATCAATCTTTTTGCCTCCACCTGCGGTGCCGGCTAACCGAATTCACAACCGTCGCCCCCGCTGGGCGTTCGACGCAATAGCGTTTATGTTTTGATTGAAGCATTACAATCATTTTGAGAGAATATTGGTTCGCCGCGGCACAAAGAATCTCAGCCAAAGGAAAAAAAGTGATCCTTCAGGTCGTAGCTCTTTTTTGAGTGTAGGATGACATGTTTGTTTCCGAGGCTTCGATTCCAAACATTGACGGTTTGGCTTCAAACGACTGATTGGCAGAAGGCAGGATTATGAACCGAACATCGCAAATGTTGTGTGACGAGAAGTCAGAACAGTTTCAGAAATTACAGACGGGTCTCGTGGAAATGTATAAGCGGATTTTCCCTGATCCGCTCGCACAACGCACGGTCGTGGTGCTTCCCAGCTTGACCTTGGCTCAGAGTGAACTTGCCAAGATTGACGGGGCCCATCATTACGAAGAGCGGATGTTGTGTTTGTTGATGTTGTTGCGGTTACCCAGAACCAAGCTTGTCTATTTGTCAAGTCAGCCGATTCCAGCGTCGGTTATCGACTATTTTTTACACCTGTTGCCGGGCATTCCGTCCGTGCATGCGCGGAGACGGTTGACCACGTTGTCCTGCTTCGATAGTTCGCCGATACCGCTGGTCCAAAAAATTCTGGATCGGCCGCGGTTGATCAAGCGAATCAAAGCGGCGATTCCAAATGTTAACAACGCACATGTTTCGTGTTTCAATTCGACCAAATTGGAACGCGAGCTTGCACTGCGTTTGGGAATTCCGTTGTACGCCGCTGACCCAGCTTTGTCTTTCCTGGGAACCAAGAGTGGAAGTCGGCAGATTTTTCGCGAGGCTGGCGTGCCAATGCCCTGCGGGATGGAAAATCTACACGATGAGCAGGAAGTCTTCGCTGCGCTGGAAGAGCTAAAACGAAAGGACCCTGACCTTCGTAAAGCGGTCATCAAGCTAAATGAGGGTTTTTCTGGTGAAGGCAATGCAGTCTTCTCATTTGAAAACTGTCCTTCCGAGGGGATTCGCGATTGGATTGCCCAGACGTTGCCAGTGAAAATAAAGTTCGAGGCAGTCGATGAATTCTATGACGACTTCATGGGAAAGTTCGCGGAAATGGGCGGGATTGTCGAAAGTTTTATTGATGGCAAAGACAAGTGTTCGCCTTCGGTACAGTGCCGAATCAATCCGATTGGTGAAGTGGAGATTGTTTCAACGCACGATCAACTCCTCGGCGGCCCTTCTGGACAGGTCTTTCTTGGCTGCACGTTTCCAGCGAACGAAAGCTATCGAATGAAATTACAAGCGATCGGATTTTCGATCGGAGAGGTCTTGCGAGACTGCTGCAATACCTGACCAACGGTAGTTTTGACGTGGAGAGCGGGTCGTTTATCGTTCCCGGCGGTGAACCACGGTATTACTTTGCCTCGGACAACCTGCAAAGCGACGAATACAAAGGACTATGTCCCGATGACCTCGTTGATATTGCGGTGGAAAACAACTTGCATTTTCACGGCACAATTCAACAGGGTGTCGTATTTCACTTAATTGGCGCCCTTTCGGAATTTGGCAAGTTGGGTGTGGTATGCATTGGCGACAGCCCCGCCAGTTCTAAGACGTTTTACGAGCAAACAAAGGTCGCGTTAGCCGCCTCGAATACACAGTATCGAGAGTCGGGTTTTAGGCAATGACCAATGACCAATGACCAATGACCAATGACTAATGACTAATGACTAATGACTAATGACTAATGACTAATGACTAATGACTAATGACTAATGTCCAGTGCCGAGTACGCAGTCTCCTGGGGATCACGCCTCGGTGTCAGTGACGGCCTCGAAACCGGAAATGATATCGAGCAGCTCTTCCGTTATCGCGCGTTGACGATTTTGATTGAATTGCGAGCTGAGTTCATTCAGCCGTTGATCGATGTTTTTTTCCGCTTGTTGCATCGCGGCAATGCGACTCGCATTTTCACTGGCCAAAGACTCGGCGCACGCGCGAAATAGTTGCAAGAACAGATATTGGCGAACCACCAGCGTGAACAAGTCTCGCCACGGCAAGTGGTAGATTGGCAGCGAACGAGATGGCCAATCTTGTTTGCCAAGCTGATCCATGAAATCACGTGAAAGTGGCATCAACTGTAGTTGTTTCAATTCGTATGTTGCTGCCGACCGACGCTGATTATAGAACAATTCCACACGCGGGATTTCAAACTCACGTTGCCATCGTTCGATCTGCGGGATGACTTCCTGAATCACCGACTTGAGACGGTTTTCGAATTCGCCCTTTACTCCGGCACCGGCCTGAAGCAGGCCCAAGTCTAACGTCCGAATGGATACATTCTGCAATGGGGGTGGCACGTAGTCCGACACAGGGATCATGACGCCCTTTGGTCACGATCTCAGTTTCCTTACCTGACTTGTCGATGGTCTTGCCGGGTACAGA
>CAMYNE010000248.1 GCA_947259675.1 uncultured Pirellulaceae bacterium | reverse complement strand
AGCAGTTAGTGCCTCAGGCGCTAGCTGCTTTTTTCTTTAAAACGAACAGTGCGGGAGTCTTGCGTGACCCCTCCCCGACGACTCGGTTAGCAGCCGGGAGCAAATTGCCTAATTCGGCTGCTGAGTAGTGGGCTGTGATCCTTCCCGAACGATGTCCCGACAAATGCTGCCGGCTCTCCTTGATGATGCGGCGCACTTTCCCCGACATTCGGCATCTCCGCGAGCTTTCACGGCCGTTTCGCCAAGCGTATCGTAGCCTCGGTAGCTGGCTAACACGGCCGTCACTACGTTCGGCAGCCCGTGCATATCAGGTTGCGATTTTTCGACAAACGTCGGGCTGGGATGAAGGTGAATCGGTGCGTTGGGATCACCAAATCGCGGCATGTCCAACGTCCCATAAACCAATGTAATCCCCGTTATTGTCACCACCAGTAGCGACCCGAGGGGGAATTTTGTGATTGGTTTTTCTTTCAATCCCGTTAACGCCAACGTACCCAACATCAATACAGTTGCAATTCCAGCACCGACCGCTGCTTCCGTGAATGCGACGTCGGGCGCATCGAGAATCAACATCCAACTCGCGCCAAGAAAGCTGTAGATGCCAGTGAACATCACGGCAGCCCACAGGTTTTGAATGCGAGCAACAGTCACCGCAGTTGCTGCCAGCAATGCGAGAATTGCGATGTCAATGATGATCATTTCTTCTACAACGGTTTGATGCTTCGGTCGTTTATCAACTGTTCTTGTTGTTGTCCAATTCGGGTTCCAGTCCTTGCGACATCGCCGACTTGGCTAACGCGTGACATGAGCTGGGGCTGGTGACCAGCAGAAAAAACAAAATCATCAGCAATTTGACGGCCACTAGCACGGCGTCCTTCGGAGAACTAATTACGACTGGAGCCTGTAACACCAGTCCGATGATAATCAGTGCAGCGCCCAGCGTATCGGTGATACCTCCTCCGTGCATTCGCGAAAAAAACTCGGGCAATCGCACAATTCCAATTCCACCGACGATTGAAAAGAACGAACCGGCAATCAGAAACGCCCAACTAAAAATGTCCAGCACGATCATGATTGGCCCTCTGTTTCGCTGTGTCCAAAGTTGCCGAACTGAGAGAAACGTAACAACGCAACCATCCCGATAAAGTTCATCAGGCTGTATAACAGCGCGAGATCTAGAAAGTCGGTTCGTTCGGTCATAAACCCAACCACACAAATCAGCAGTACCGTTTTCGTTCCGAACATGTTGAGCGCAAGCACACGATCAAAGACGGTCGGTCCAAGCATCGCGCGGATTAGTGCGAGCGTCATCGTGACAAGAACCGCTATAGAGGCGACGACGAACATCAGCTGGTGTTCTCCAGTTCACAAACACGACGGCCCATTTCACCGGAGAGATCTTCTTCAGCTCCTGCGAACGACAGTGCGTGCACGCAAATTTTGTCATGCTCCAATCTGACGGAGATGGTGCCGGGTGTCAGCGTGATCGAATTAGCCAGAATGACTCGGCCCAGCTCGCTTTTTTGATTCGCGCTGACGACAATCATATTGCGTTGCAAGGGCATTGCGGGCGAGCAGATTATTTTCGTGACTGCGATATTTGAAATTATGATTTCCTTAACCAAATAGGGACCATATTTTGTGAATGGGCGAATACCCATTTGCACGGGTGCTCCTTCTTCGTCAACGATCCCCATCCGCATCGATAACCATAGGCAAAAGAGGCAGGAAATCGCACCAAGGACGATAATAAACGGCTTGTCATAATGGCCCGACCAGAGCAACCAGAAAGCGAACAAGGTTGCGCCGAGCGCGAGGGAATACTTCATGATTCCATTCAACGAGTCACGGTGAAACGAGGTAATATAATCGCCTGTTTCCACATCAAAAAGACCACTCATGCCGGGGAAGGGCCGCACAACGCGATGGAACGCGTTTACCGTTTGGCGAACGGATCAGGCCCAGCCTTATCTCAAAAGTAGTATGTCGCTCCCGCCGATCTCTCGTACGCGATGTCAACGGACTGGCTGGCATTTTTTATGCCGTTTCGTATCTCGAACAGCAACAATAGGCGAGCCCGGGACAGGCTGACGTACAGAATTTTCGGCGTCTTACCCGCCAAAATTAGTCTTTTTGGATTTCTTTCCCATTTCGATTGAATTTCACATCCGATTGTCTGGCGTTATGGATCTCTGGGATCGGAATCACCAATCTCTTCCCGCGAAAGCGAACTGTCAAATCTATTGGATGGGAATCAAGTCATGAGCAACCAAAGGCAATACGGTCCTGTCAAAACCGAGTTTTTTGACACCGATGTGTATAAACCACTTTCACACTTTCCCACCTTCTCCCAGGCAACGGGTGAAGTCTGTCCGATTCCGGGTTTGAACCCGCGAGCAAACGGCTCCCGACCGGGATCCATCGGTGCCCAAACAGGTGGCGGAAAGCTGTTGGAATCCATCGATTCGGCAGCGAACACCGGGTTCGATCTCCCGGCGGGATCGACCGAATTCAAAAATGCGTGGGCCTCCGGAAAAATCGACTATACGTTTGCGCTTACCCAAAAGGCCGGCAAGGCCAGCGCGAAACTAAAAATCAAAGCGGATGGGATGCGCCCCAACATTCGTAACAAATTCAAAGAAGCGGCGATCGCTCATAAAACCAAAATCAATGACAACATCGCGTTTGTCATGGATTTCAATCTGACCAAGACTGAAAAGAACTTTTCAGCGTTCGAAAAAAGAGCTTCGATACACAATCAGTCAACGGCAAAAAGACAAAGAGCCGTCAAACGCCGCGATCGTAAATTGCAAAACCAACTTGCCAACCTGATTCCGAATCTGGCATTTGGGATTCAAATAGGTGATTCAGATGACGAAAACATGATTCTTGATTTCCTCAAATCACTGGGAATCCTGGAGGTTCTCAAACTGGCCGGTGCGTATGATCTGAAAGCACCCTCTCTCGATTTAAAATTACAGACCAGCGAATACCCGTTTGTGGTGCAGGTTTCGGTGGGATGCAAGTTTCGTGCCCCTGAAAACGATAAGGGTTTTACCGGACTGGACGGAGTGGTGAAAGTAAAACTCGCTTTCCGCCCTGATGTCAAATGGTTCACTCGAATCGGTTCTGTCCTATCCGGAACTCGCCTCGCCTCGCTTTCAACCTTCCTCGTCCGCAACTCAAAAGTTCTGGAAGTGATTGCTCGGTACGGCGGCATCGGTGCGCGGGTAGGCAGCCGAGCCTTCATCGTTGTTGGAGCCGTCCTCGGACTCATCGACATCGGACGATTGGCTTACCACATTGTGATCTGGCTGGAGCTGGAGTACGAAAACAGGGAGCGACTGGCAATGATCGCCAAAACCATGGATAGCCAGATGGCAAGTTTGGCTTGCGTGATTTATGCTCGCGCCTATGCAAACACCGTTTTTCATAATGAGATGAGTGAACAGGAAAGACGGCAAGGAATTGACGGCTATAATGTCGCGGCTGAACTAAAAGGCGATGAAAATCATCGTGACGCCTATTTGAAAATCGCCCGGAAAGCAACTCAGGATTGCAAACTGGCGGCCAAGAGAGCGATGGCTCAGATAAAAATCCCCAGTGAAGTCTACGAAGCCCTCGACAAAATCGAAAACCGATCAACGGGATATGTTTCTGGCCGCCTTAACCGCAAATTCGCGGAAGAAGATCTCTCGCTAAGAGTTTACGGACAGCTTTTAAGAATGCGTTTCCAAACCGCTCGTCAACTTGCCAACGCGATCGAAAAATCTCGGCGCCAAAAATTGCAACGCGTCTCTGTAAGAAAGTAGGCGTGCAAGTCGTAAGTCATTCTGAGCTCCACATTCCGCTGCGCGGCACAACGTAACAAATGACATTGATATTGAGACCGAGTTAGCGCAATCTGTCATCCTGGGGAGCTCCAGTGACCGAAGGAACTTGTGTTCGAACAATCCCAACGAGAGATCCTTCACCTCGGTTCAGGATGACATCTCCGCCTTTTGCCGACTAAGATGGAAGTTCATTGGAAGGGAGCTCTAGCGACACAACCCGTCATTTTTCATTGATTTTATCCAATTGAATGGGTTCATCCGCGTCGAGATTGATAGATTGGTCAGAGCCCGAACTGGGCTGAATGGCACCGCCACCCCCTCATCATGTCGACCCGCAACCGAGCATTGGTAAACTACACAAGAAGAAGATGGTAATAAGAGCTGTCTTTTTCATAAATGAACTCGCTGTTGCAGGTCAATTGACTTAAAACAGAATACATCGATATTCGTTCGTTTACAGTATAGATTTGGAACAAATCCAAATTGAAATCTGAATCGTGTTGTGATTAACCGTTTCAGATTTGAGAATTTCAGATCGCAAATGGGTGCAACTCGCCTACCTCGGTCTGCTATTTGCTAATGCTTGTTAAAGCTAGGCCGAAGATGAACCTCCCGCCGCGTGAACGCGGGGGTTTCTTGCCAATTCTATTGAGGCAAGCGAGTTACACCCATCTCACATTTCAGAAAGCAAATTAAGCCTATCGCCCAAACAACAAATCTGGTCTATCCAAAACTAATTTCTTCGCAACTTCGTCATCGTAATCTGATTGCCATTGCGGTTGTGGGTGACGTGATCCATGAACGACCGAATCAGAAACAGGCCTCGCCCACTCACTTTGTGGAGGTTCTCCTGGGAACGGGGATCAGGAATTGATTGGGGGTCAAACCCGGGGCCTTCATCGGAAATCTGGACGCAGATATGTTGGTCTGAGAATTCGGCCTCCAGACGCACCCGACGATCACAAAACGGTGGCTGGCAGTTGCGTTCGCGCACAGCCTTGTAATACCGATCATAGTCTTCGTCGCGCAAACTTGAATCGACCTCCAGATTTCCATGGTGCATCGCATTCAAGAGCGCTTCATCCATGGCCATGCCGATTTGCAAACGATCGCTTTCTGACCAGCTGGGAAGGTTGTTTTGCAAATGCTCGATGAGTGGACCAATCAGATTCAAATCGTTTTCAAGAACAAACGCGGCTTGCTGAGGAGCCGGGAGTTTTGAAGTATCGTGGGTGTAGGCCATGTGTTGTGAGACATCAAAAACATGGCGAATGGTTTGTACCAGATCCTGCTCCAGCCTCGCGCGCGGCGAAAAACTCGTCGCACCCAACTTGAGAGCCTCCACCGCCATTTTCTCGCAACCTTGGGCGGTGATCAACACGATCGGGATTCTGGCTTGTCGACGACGAACTTCCTTGACGATTTCCACTCCGTCAACGTATGGAGGTTGTAGCGCGGTAACGATCATGTCCGGTAAGGCAAGTTGAACCCAATCGAACGCCTGCTGGTGGGTTTCCGCAAATTCCAGGTGCCATTCTGGCTGGATATCCAACAGAGTTGCAATCCAATCGCGGTCTTTCGCGTTGTTTTCAATTAGCAGAATTCTTTGCACGACTAAACCATTGAAAAACAGGTCGACGAAGCAGCTCTGGAAGTGTGCGTCATTCGAGTGATCAAGATCACTAATCAATAGGCGGCTTGAGGGCAGGGTCCACGAGCGAAAAACGGCTAACTCTCATTTTTACATCCAAACCCCACATGGCAACGGTTTTCAAAATTCATTGAGCCAAAAAATGATTATTCGGCTTCTTGTTGAAACTCATGATAGAACGTGGCACGGTCCTTGGTCGGTCTGCGCGCATAAATTCGCACGGATTTTAGCGGGTTGTATCGCAACTGAAAACGGGCGCCGGTTCGGCTGACAAACCGATCCAGATTGAACGTACGCTCACCACGTGCCGGAATCGGCTCAACATCATAAATCTGGTAATGGCGATTAACTTGAATATTCAGATGTGTCCAATCCTGGTCACTTTCGTTCCTAACAATCAGGTCCCCCGTATTGAACTCCGGCCGTTTCGAATAATGAGGCAGGTAGAACTCAGCCGGGGGGATTCCGACCGCTGTCACGGACGCCTCAAGTTGACCTTCGTAGACAGGTGGCATCATTTGCCAGAGAACAAAAATTGTGATGATCGGAACCAGACACATGAGCGACAACATCAAGGTCAAGCCACGATGGCTTAGCTGAGGCGTTTTCTGAAGCGCCTTTGAAGATCGGTCGGGTCCCAAAATTGCCCGATCGCCGGACTTGGACCCCGAGTCTGGTGCTTGGCTTGTATCGGACTGATTTGTATTCATAAGACACCTGGGGAATAGATGACGGGCCTTTTGGCCGGAATCCACCTCTTTCACAGCAAAACAACCGCAATCCTGTTAGTATAACGACCTGAACTCAATCTCGAAATCGTTTCGATCCATTCCATGCCCAGTCCATCCGAACGATTTATCGTCAACGCTCATTGGCTGATCCGACTTCGATGGGTCGCGATTTTCGGCCAGCTCGGAACCATCGTCACCGTTGTTTTACTGCTCAGAATCAGGATCGACACAATCTGGGCTTTGCAGATCGTGATTTCATTAACGACGGTTTCCAATCTGATTTTGCACGTCTGGTTCCGTCGCTGGTTAAACAGTCCAAATCGGCAACCGCTCAGGTGGGACCTGATTCTCGGACTGGTGATGGTGATGGATATGCTGTCCCTCACCGCTTTGCTCTATGCGACCGGCGGACCCAACAACCCCTTTACTTTATTCTTCTTCGTCAATCTCAGCCTCTGTGCATTGGTTTTGAACCGTAATTGGGCCTGGCGGCTTAACATTATGTCGATTATTTGTTTTGCGGGTCTATTGTTCGATCACCATCAGCTTGACCAACTCAATCTGGGCGTCGACCTGAAACCGATACGAGTGCGTGGTGAACCATCACTGGCACAACTCGGATTCCTGGCGGCTTTTTCAACTTGCGCCAGCGTCATCGTTTACTTTATGACCCGATTAACGGGTGAGCTACGAAATCAACAATTGGAAGTCCGAAAAGCCCATGTCTTGCAGTCGCGCAGTGAAAAACTGGAGGCACTCGGAACTCTCGCCGCCGGTGCAGCTCATGAATTAGCCACGCCGCTCAGCACCATTGCCATCGTTGCCCGGGATGTGGAGAAAGCGTTTGACGAACACCCACCCGATTTTCCGGGTGCGGAAGACGTTATTGAGGATGTGCACCTGATTCGTAGTCAATTGGATCGTTGTCGTACCATTCTTGATCGAATGGCAAGTCACGCGGGCCAAGCAATCGGAGAGTCAATTCAAAAAACTACGATTCCAGGCCTGATGGATGTCATTCTCAGCGAACTTCCCGCTCAAGACCAGGTTTTGCTCGATTTGTCACCAGAATTGGAAACTGCAACGGTCAATGTGCCAATCGTCGGCTTAAGCCAAGCACTTCGTGGCCTCGTTCAGAACGCGATTGATGCGGACGAAGGTGGGTCACCCGTGAACATCGACGTGCAAAAAACGGGTACTGAATGGCGTTTACAGATTCGTGATCACGGTCCAGGTATGACCGTTGAAGTGCTGGATCGCGTCAGTGAGCCGTTTTTTACCACAAAAGCTCCCGGAAGAGGGATGGGATTGGGAGTCTTTTTGGCTACGAACGTGATAAAACGACTGGACGGTCGAATCACAATAGAGTCGCAACCTCATCAAGGCACGTGTGTTACGGTTTGGTTACCGCTCAATTGAACTTCAATCATTTAACATCTAAGAGCAACGATGAACGAAAACATTTCCATTCTGGTTGTCGACGACGATGAAATTCTTCGTCAACGACTTGAAAAGGCTTTTGTGCGTCGTGGCTTCAATGTTCGTACGGCATACGATTTTGAATCGGCGATTGAAACCGCGATATCGTTCCAGCCCGAAAGAGCGGTGCTTGATTTGAAAATGCCCGGTCGTAGCGGTTTGGATTTGCTGACTGAACTATTGAGAGTTTCACCCGACACCAAAGCCGTGATATTGACGGGCTACGGAAGCATCACCAATGCGGTCGAAGCGGTCAAACTGGGCGCAATTAATTACGTGACCAAACCAGCCGATGCAGATCAAGTTCTTTCCGCGTTTACATCGGGGCCGTCGCCAACCCCCGACTTTCCCCCACCATCCCTTGCCGAAGCCCAGTGGGAGCACATTCAACGAGTTCTGGCGGACTGCGGGGGGAACATCTCAGAAGCGGCTCGCAGGCTGGATATTCCTCGTCGCACGCTGCAGCGAAAACTGAAGAAAAATGCGCCGTAGAGCCTCGATCACAGGTCGTCTGCGCTGTTGCTTCCCATATCATGTCCTTTTCTTCTGCTTGAAAAATGGAGACGAAAGTCATCCTGAACTGAGTGGAGCGAGGTGAAGGATCTCTCGTGCAATTGCGAGATTCTTCCGTCGTTAAAGCTCTCTCAGAATGACTTGCTTCGTTTCGTTCAAATCCAGCCGTATTTGCCGTCAATTACTAATTGGCGAGTCGGTCGCTCATTCTAAAAAACGCGCAGTCTTTGTATTCTGCCTAGTTCAACCCAAACCGACGTTTACGACCGTTTGTCGCGACGTCGAGAGCCTTCTCGAGGCCTGTTTCACTTCGATTTTTGCCGACTGAAAACGCTCTTGCACCCCCCAAAAGTATGCGACCAATTACCACGTCGACGCCTATGTAAGATTATCTTAAATTCTGCGGTTTATGAATTGACAAAACTGGCTTTTCTCGCCCGTCCGAATAGTTCAAACGGTTGCGCTTCTGATACCGGATTTCGAGAAATATTTGGCAGTCAATTTGGCTTGTGATCGTGCTTGTTGGCACGACATCTGGAATCGTTTTTTGGTGAGCTGTAATGCAAGAGTTTCAATTTCCAAGCTGGGTTAACAAATTTACCTTGCTTGTTATTGGCGGTGGTCTCGCGGTCGCGGGGTATCTGGCAACCTGCTTGTTCGCCGGCATTCATCCTTCGATTATCAACGTTGGACATCAGCCGAAGCAACCGGTTCCATTTAGTCACAAGATACATGCTGGAGCATTGAAGCTCGATTGCCGGTACTGCCACAACACCGTTGAAAAAGCCGGGCATGCAGCCATTCCTCCGACGTCAACTTGTGGCAATTGTCATGGCGGCAACCGCGTCAAGGTTGACGAACAGGGTCAACCCGTCACCCTCGGCGTCATCCAACCTGAAAGCACTTTGCTGACCAAAGTGCGCGAGAGCCTCGAAGACAATGTGCCAATTGAATGGGAACGTGTGCACGATCTTCCTGATTTTGTTTACTTCAATCACTCCGTACACATCAGCCGTGGCGTGAGTTGCGTTTCTTGTCATGGTCGTATCGACAAAATGGAAATCGTCACTCAGGTCGAGCCTCTTTCGATGAAAT